>JBEVLR010000255.1:0-3838 GCA_040509075.1 Burkholderiaceae bacterium
CCGACGCCCGGGAAGGAGGATGGCGGGACGGAGGCTGATCCAGCGACGACGGACATGGTGCGCGATCCTTTCGACAGCCTGGATGCTAGGGCGCCCGGCGCCCGGGACAAACGCGGATCAAGCGGCGGAAAGCCCGCCAATCCGGCCCGCCGGGCCCCTGCGCCGACGCGTGACGGAGAATCGGCCCGATGGATCTTTTCGAGAGCACGCTCATCTTGCTGGTCATCGCCGTCGCGCTCGTGCGGGTGGCCGATCGCCTGGCGATGCCCTACCCGTCGATGCTCGCGCTGGCGGGCGGCTGCGTCGCCGCGATCCCCGGCATGCCGACGCTGTCGCTGGAGCCGCATTTCGTGCTCGCGCTGTTCGTCGCGCCGGCCGCGCTCGACGCCGCGTACGAGCTGCCGTTGCGCGAGATCCGGCGCAACTGGGTGCCGTTGACGTCGCTGGCGGTGCTGCTGGTGATGGCGACGGCCGGGGCCGTGGCGTGGTTCGCCTGCACGGTGGGCGCGATGCCGGTCGCGGCCGCCGTCGCCCTGGGGGCGATCGTCGCGCCGCCGGACGCGGCCGCGGCGACGGCCGTGCTGCAGCGCTTCAACCTGCCGCGTCGGGCCGTGAGCGTGCTGCAGGGCGAGAGCCTGCTCAACGACGCCGTGGCGTTGCTGATCTTCGGTGTGGCGGTGGGCCTGGAGTCCGGCAAGCATGGCGCTTCCGCGACGCTGCCCAGCCTGCTGATCGCGGTGCCCGGCGGCATCGCGCTCGGCCTCGCGCTGGGCGCGCTGGGCGTGTTCGCGTCGCGCAAGCTCGCGGGTTCCCCGACGGCCATCATCTACCAGTTCGTCGGCACGTTCGGCGCCTGGCTGCTGGCCGATCGCCTGCACCTGTCGTCCATCATGGCGGTGGTCGCGCTCGGCATGGTCAGCGCGCGCTATGTGCCGGCGCGCATGGGCGCGCACGACCGGGTCAACGCGAACGCGGTCTGGGCCGTGATCGTGTTCGTTCTGAACGTGCTCGCGTTCCTGCTGATGGGGCTGCAGGCGCGCGCCATCGTCACCGACCTCGACCCGAACGGCCTGCGCAACGCGCTGATCTTCGCCGGGGCGGTGCTGGCGATCGTGATCGTCGTGCGCATCGTCTGGGTCATGGCTTACGGGTGGCTGGTGCGCAAGTTCGCGGCGCGGCGCAAAGGCGAATCGGGCGGCGGCCTCGCCGCGCCGGGAGCGCGCGTGGGGCTGCTGGTGTCGTGGTGCGGCATGCGGGGGCTGGTGACGCTCGCCACCGCGCTGGCGCTGCCCGACGATTTCCCGTCGCGCAACGTGATCGTGCTCAGCGCCTTCGCCGTCGTGCTGGGCACGCTGATCTTCCAGGGCTTGACGATGAGCGCGCTGATCGGCTGGCTCGACATCGCGCCCGACGAATCGCTGGGCGACGAACTGCGCCGGGTGCGCAACGCGATGCTGCGCGAAGCGCTGGCCGCGCTGGAAGGCAAGCGCGGCGAGGCGGCCGACGCGCTGCGCTCGGGCTTCGCGCAGTCGCTCGCGCGCACCGAGACGAAGGACACCGAGCCGTCGGAATCCACCGCGATGCGGCTGGCGGCGATCGAGGCCCAGCGCCGCCTGTTGATCGAATGGCGCGACGACGAACGGCTCGACGACGACGTGTTCCACCGCCTGGAAAGCGAGCTCGATTGGGCCGAGATCGACGCGCGCGCCGCGGGCTGAAGCCCCAAAAAAAACGGCCCCCGGGGGGCCGCTGCGATCGTCGTTCTTTCGACTTTCATTGGTGGGTGGTACAGGGATTGAACCTGTGACCCCTGCCGTGTGAAGGCAGTGCTCTACCGCTGAGCTAACCACCCGGAAACCGGTGCGCCCCGATGTTTTCGACGTCCGTCTTCGACGTCCCAGGGCAGCTTCAAATTATGCCATAGCCGCTCGCGCCGCCCGCCAAGCCGTCTTGCCGCCGCTGGCCTTGTCGATCTCGCCGAGGATCTTCTCGTGCGCCGCGAGCTCGACCTCGCTGGCGGCGAGCACGGGCAGCACGAACACGGTGAGGTCGACGGGGCCGCTGTCGCGGGCCGGGCCGCCGCGCTCCTCGGCGCGTTCCATCACGAGCGAATCCTGGCCGCGCGTGAGGCAGATGTACACCTGCGCGAGCAGGTTGGCGTCGATCAGCGCGCCGTGCAGCGTGCGGTTGGTGTTGTCGACCTCGAGGCGCTTGCACAGCGCGTCGAGCGAGTTGGACTTGCCGGGGAACTGGTCGCGCGCCATCAGCAGCGTGTCGGTGACGCCCGACACGTGGGTGCTGAACTTGGGAAGCCCGCAGCGCCGCAGCTCCTCGTTGAGGAAGCCGACGTCGAAGGCCGCGTTGTGGATGACGATCTCGGCGCCGCGCACGAAATCGACGAACTCGCCGGCGACGGCGGAGAACAGCGGCTTGTCGGACAGGAACTCGTCGGTCAGGCCGTGGATCTTGACCGCTTCCTCGTGGTTCTTGCGCTGCGGGTTCAGGTAGAAGTGCAGGTGGCGGCCGGTGAGGCGGCGGCTTTCCATCTCGATGCAGCCGATCTCGATGACGCGATCGCCGTTTTCGGGGCTCAGGCCGGTGGTTTCGGTGTCGAGGAAGATCTGGCGCATGGCGGGACTTCGGGGAGGGTTGACGTTCAGGCCGCCGGCGCGCCGCGGGACCGTTTCGATCCCCAGGCGAACATCGCCGCTCCGGCGATCACCATCGGCACGCAAAGCCACTGGCCCATGCTCATGCCGAGCGCGAGCAGGCCGAGGAAATCATCGGGCTCGCGGAAGAATTCGGCGGCGAAGCGCAGCACCCCGTAGCCGATCAGGAACAGCCCCGACACCTGGCCGGGCCCGCGTTCCTTCTTGCCGTAAATCCACAAGATGACGAACAGCAACAGGCCCTCGCCGAGGACCTGGTAGATCTGCGACGGGTGGCGCGGCTGCAGCGATCCCGACTCCGGGAACACCATCGCCCACGGCAGCGACGGGTCGGCGAAGCGGCCCCACAGCTCGCCGTTGATGAAGTTGCCCACGCGCCCGCTGGCCAGGCCCAGCGGCACGCACGGCGCGATCAGGTCGGTGACGGCCAGCCACGGGCGCCGGCGGCTCCAGGCGAACAGCGCCATCGCGACGATCACGCCCAGCATGCCGCCGTGGAACGACATGCCGCCCTTCCAGACGGCGGGGATCTCGCCCAGGTGCGCGGCGTAGTACGCGGGCTTGTAGAACAGCACGTAGCCCAGGCGGCCGCCGAGCACGACGCCCAGCACGCCATAGAACAGCAGATCTTCGATGTCGCGCCGGACCCAGCCCTCGCGCGCGAACCACGGCATCGCGGCGCGGCGGCCCGCGAGCCAGACGAACAGGCCGAACGCGACCATGTAGGTCAAGCCGTACCAGTGGATCGCGAACGGGCCCAGCTCCATGCCGGACACGTGCCAGGGCCCGAACGAGAACGCCACGGGATTGAACTGGGGGTGGACCAGCATCGACGAACTCCTTTGTCAGCGGCGATTGTCGCCGAGTCGGCGCGGCGCACCGGACGCGCGCAGGCCGGGCCGCGAAAACCGGGCCGGGCGCGGCGCCCGCTCAGGCGCCCGTTCGGCCGCGTCCGCCTGCGGGCCGCGGCCCGCCGCGGCGCACGTGATCGACGAAGCGCCGCACCACCGGGCAGGCGCCCGCGCGCCAGACCAGGCTGGTCTCGCAGCGCAGGGCCGCGCCGGGCTTCCCGCCGACCCGGGCGTAGCGCACGCCCGCGCGCTGGAGGTGGGTCAGCGATTCGGGCACCCACGCGACCCCCATGCCGCCGGAGACCAGGTTGACGATGG
>JBEVLR010000256.1:0-15987 GCA_040509075.1 Burkholderiaceae bacterium
CCGAGCCAGGCCAGCGTGTGCGGGCTCTCGAGCTCGGGCGCGCGGCCCGCGCGGCGCGGCGCGACGCCGAAGCGATAGACCGGCGACGGCGTGCGGTCGTCGTCGTCCGGATCGACCGCCGGTTGCCAGTGGCCCAGCGTCGCCGCCTCGCCCACCAGCGCGAGCGCGGGGTTCGCATGCGGCGACGCGAGCGTGACGGGCGCCGCGACCGGCAGGTCGTCGGCCTCGAGCTCGCGTGCGAACGCGTGTTCTTCCAGGATCTGCGCGTCGCTCCAGCGCCGCGGGCGGTAGAACTTCGCGACGACGGCGTCGCGGCTTTCCAGCGCGGCCTGAACGACGCGGTTCTCGTAGGAATTGAGCTGCAGCAGGCCGCCGGTGATCGGGAATCCGGCCGCGGCGAGCGCGTCCAGCATCTGGTGCGGGGTCAGTCGGGCATAGGGGGCGCGATCGGCGGGCTCGGTCATCGACCGATGTTACGTGGCGCCGGCCCTGAGTGGCCCGCGCAGGGCCGAATCCGAGATTCCCCGCCGGCGCGGCCGACGTCGCGCGCCGAGTCCTATTGATCGACCGCGCCGGCGGCGATCGCGCCGAAGTTCTCGGGCGGCAGCTTCAACGTCGCTTCCGAGTTGTCGCCGACGTGCTCGATCAGCGCTCCGGCGTTGCGGACGATCCTGAGCATCGCCGCGTTCTCCGACAGCGCATGGATGACGATGGTGTCGACGCGGCGGCTGCGCGCGCGTAGCACCGCGTGGTCGAACAAGCGCGCGCCATAACCCCGTGCGCGATCGCGCACGGCCACCGACACGCCGAATTCGGCGGCGCTCGGCCGCTCCGGCTGCGATCCGACGGCGGGTTCGTATGCGAGATGCGCCAGCGCGACCAGCTCGAGCCGGCGGTTGGAGATGCCGAAGATTTCGTCGCGTTCGAACGCGATGCGCTCGACATAACGGCGGATCTGGTCATCGGCCGCGGCATAGCCGAAGCGGAGGTAGCGGTCGCCGGCGTCGAGGGCCAGCAGGTGCGCGAGGATGCGTGGCCGGTGGCGTTCCGACAGCGAACGGATCGCAGCCCAGCCGAAAGCCGGCGGACGGCGGTCCGGCGTGGCCGGGAGCGGGCTCCCGGGATGATCGACAGGGTGGTCCACGTTCATGCCGGTTGGTGCGGCGAGCGGTGATCGCGACGACCCGGCCGAACGGCCGCCGGGAAGGCCCATGACAAACTCGCTTGGTGTTTACCCGAAAGACTGTACACGGATTAGGCCGCTTGCGCTCCGTTGATGTTGCATTGCAGCATACTGCGCGGACAGGGTTGCGTGACGAGGAGTTGGGGCCGTGAACGTGACCTAATGCGAATTTCACTCCGTTTCTGATGGGTGCGTCGCCTTGTCCGACCTGGATCGAAGATCGCCTGCAGGCGGGCCGGCGACACGGCTCCGGCGCTTTCCGGGCTGGTCAGGTGAACGCCTTTTGTGCGATACTGGCGAGCTTCCCGTTTTGCGGCGGGGTGACGATGCCTGTCGGATGCTTATCGAAATAGTGGGATAGGCTGGGCACGGGAATATTTCCCGGGTACCGACGAGGTTCTTAGAAGATGCCGGTTTCGCAGGGGTTCGAGAGGCTGCCGTTCCATGAGCAGCGCCGAGAACCGGTCAGGGCGAAGCCGGAATCGTCGGACGGCCGCTTTTTCTTTTTCCGCAGACTCACACTCATGAAAACCTTCAGCGCCAAACCGGCCGAAGTGGTGCACGAGTGGTTTGTGATTGACGCCACCGACAAGGTGCTCGGACGTGTTGCCAGTGAAGTGGCACTCCGGTTGCGCGGCAAGCACAAGGCCATCTACACGCCCCACGTCGACACCGGCGATTTCATCATCATCGTCAACGCCGACAAGATCCGCGTCACGGGCGACAAGGCCGAGCAAAAGGTGTACTACCGCCACTCGGGCTACCCGGGCGGCATCTACGCCACCAAATTCAAGGACATGCAGGCCAAGCATCCCGGCCGCGCCATCGAGAAGGCCGTCAAGGGCATGCTTCCGAAGGGCCCGTTGGGTTACGCGATGATCAAAAAGCTGAAGGTCTATGCCGGCGGAGAGCATCCGCATGCCGCGCAACAGCCCAAAGCGCTGCAAATCTAAGGAAACGCGATGATCGGTAATTGGAATTACGGCACGGGCCGCCGCAAATCGTCCGTCGCTCGCGTCTTCATGAAGAAGGGCGAGGGCAAGATCCTCGTCAACGGCAAGACCGTCGACGAATACTTCGGCCGTCAGACGTCGATCATGATCGTCAAGCAGCCCCTGATGCTGACGAACAATGAGCTGACGTTCGACATCAAGGTGAATGTGCACGGCGGCGGCGAGTCCGGTCAGGCCGGTGCCGTGCGCCACGGCATCACGCGCGCGCTGATCGACTACGACGCGGCGCTCAAGCCCGACCTGAGCCGCGCCGGTTTCGTCACGCGCGATGCGCGCGAAGTCGAGCGCAAGAAGGTCGGCTTGCACGGCGCACGTCGCCGCAAGCAGTTCAGCAAGCGCTAAACTGCCGCTCCCCCGTGAGGACGGGGGGGTGTTCGCCGGAAAAGGCCGCTCTCGCAGCGGCCTTTGTTCCATCTGGCGCGTCGTTCCATTCCTGCCCGGAGGTCCTCCGCCCATGCGTTGGAAGCTCATCCGGCGGCGGCTGTCCATCAGCGCGCCGCGCGTGACCGTCCGCCGCCAACTGGCCTGGCCGCTGCGCTGGCTCGCGGCCGCCGTCGTGCTGGGTTTTTCCGCGTCCATCGCGTTGTGGGCTTTCCAATTCGGCAAGGATCTGGCCGGCCTCGACCGGGACGCCAAGGCCGAGCTGAGGCGTCTTCGCGACGAGCGCGACGAGCTGCGCGGCGATCGCGACAAGGCCCAGGCGATCGCCAACACCGCTCAAAGCCTGCTGACCGCCGAGCGCGTGACCGAAGAGCGCCTCGCGGCGCAATTGCGGCAAAGCGAATCCGACAAGCTCGCGCTGCAGGCTGACCTGGGCTTCTTCCAGCAACTGATTCCGCAGGGCGGCGGCACCCCGGAAGGGCTGTCGGTGCGCGGTTTCCAGGCCGATTTGCAGGCGCCCGGCCACTTGCGTTATCAGCTGTTGGTGATGCAGAGCGGCAGGAATGCCGCGCAGTTCACCGGCCGTTACGAACTGTCGCTCAGCGGCACGCTCAATGGCCAACCCTGGGCTTGGCCGTCGACCGGCGCGGCCCAGCCGTTGCAGGTGAAACAATATGCGCGCGTCGAGGGGATGATCGATTGCCCCCCTTCGGCCGTGGTAAAAACCGTGCAGGTCAAGGTCACCGACTCGGGTGGCGCGGTGCGGGCCCTGCAGACGCTGAAGCTCTGACGCCGAACGGGCAGCTCGACGGCGCACGATCGTCTGGCCGCGCCTGCCCGTCGCGGCGGCGGCACGATTCTTCCGAGGAGCATTCATGTTGAACAATCGCAAGAAGCAGCCTCCGATCCGAAGCCTGATCGGAGAAGGCACCATCGTCCGCGGTGAGTTGCGGTTCGACCAGGGCCTGCGCATCGATGGCGAGGTCGCCGGCGATGTGCTGGCCGACGAGCCGGGCAGCCTGCTCGTGATCAGCGAGAACGCTCGGGTGCAGGGCAAGGTGATGGCCGGTCACGTGATCATCAACGGACAGGTGCAGGGGCCGGTCGTGGCGACGTCGCTGCTCGAGCTGCAGCCTAAGGCGCGCATCGTCGGCGACGTCCGTTACGAGGCCCTCGAAATGCACCAGGGCGCCACGATCGATGGTGAACTCAAGCATGTGACCTCGGGCAACGCCGACGCCGACCGCCCCGTGCTCAAGCTGGCCGCCGCGAACGAAGGATGAATCGTGTCCCGCGGGCAAGGCCGGCGTCCTGCCGGTATCATGGCGTCATGCCCGTCGAACGATTGAATCGCAAGGATCCGCCATGAACGCCGTTGCCGAACTGTCTCCCGTCAGCTCCGAGATTCCCGGCCCGATCGTTTTCACCGACAGCGCGGCCGCCAAAGTGAAGGAATTGGTCGATGAGGAAGGCAACCCCGACCTGAAGTTGCGGGTGTTCGTGCAAGGTGGCGGTTGCTCGGGTTTCCAGTATGGGTTCACGTTCGACGAGGCGGTCGCCGAGGACGACACCCAGATGAGCAAAAATGGCGTCACGCTGTTGATCGACGCGATGAGCCTGCAGTATCTGGCCGGCGCCGAGATCGACTACAAGGAAGACCTGCAAGGCGCGCAGTTCGTGATCAAAAACCCGAACGCGACCAGCACTTGCGGCTGCGGATCGAGCTTCTCGGCCTGATCCCGTCGGGGTTCGGTGGCCGGAAGGAGCGGCGCCTGCGGGCGCCGTTCGCTTTCTTGGCGGCTGAATCCGGGTCGGGCGCAGGCGGGTCAGGCTGGATACAGCGCGCCCAGGATCCGTGGGCCCGAGGCCCCCGTGACGGCGGGAAGATTGCCGCAGGCGCGCTCGCAGAATTGGTGCGCGAGCCAAGCGAACGCGGTTGCTTCGACCTGCAGCGCGGGCAGCCCCGCGGTGTCGGTCGCCGCCACGGCCAATCCGGGCCACAAGGCCGCCAGGCGCGCCATCAGCGCGCCGTTCAACGCGCCACCGCCGCACACCAGCAGCTCGCGCGTGCCGCCGGCATGCGTCCGCAATGCGTCGATCGCGCCGCGGGCGGTGAGCTCCATCAGCGTCGCCTGGACATCGGTCGGAGAGGGAGGCGAGGCCATGCCGCACAGTGCGTTGGCCAGCCATTCGGCGTTGAAAAGGTCACGGCCGGTGCTCTTCGGCGGCGGCTTCGCGAAATAAGCATCGCCCAGCAGGATCGCCAACAGCGCCGGGTCGGGCCGTCCTGAAGCGGCCCAGCGGCCATCGTCGTCGAACGCCGCTCCGAGGTGCGTCCGGCACCAGTGATCCATCAATGCGTTGCCAGGCCCGCAGTCGAAGCCGCGCAGCGGCGCATCGCCCGAAGCCATCAAGGTCAGGTTGGCGATGCCGCCGAGGTTGAGCACCGCGCGCGCCGCATGGTCGCCGAACACGGCTTCATGGAATGCCGGCACCAGGGGGGCGCCCTGTCCGCCGGCGGCGACGTCGCGGGTGCGGAAATCGCACACGACGTCGATGCCGCAGGCTTCGGCCAGCAACGCGCCGTTGTTGAGCTGAATCGTGAAGCCAGTGCGATCGAACTCGCCCGGGCGGTGGCGGACGGTCTGGCCGTGGGCGCCGATTGCGCGGACGTCCTCGGCCTCGGTTCTTGCGGTTTTCAATAGGTGAACGACCACCTCCGCCTGCAGCCGCGCGAGCGCGTTGGCGGCCAGCGCCGAGCGCCTCAGCTCATCGGGCCCCGGTGAATTCAGCGCGAGCAATTCATCGCCGAGCGCCGCGGGCAGGGCGATGTGGGCGTGGGACAGCAAGCGCGGCACGCCGCGCGGGGCGGAGCCGTCCAAATCCACCAGCACGCCATCGATGCCGTCCATCGAGGTGCCGCTCATCAATCCGATGTACAAGGTCATGAAGCGGCGGCGCCGTCGGAATCGGAGGGGAACCTGATGGCCGGATTCAGTCGACGCTGCCGGTCTTCATCCCCAGCGTGCGGGCCACGCCGAGCTCCGCCTGCAGCCGGCTCGCCATCGCGGTGAAGCGCGGACGCGATGCGTCGTCCAGCGTCAGCGTCTCGGCCGATTTCGCGATCGTCAACGGATCCTTGACGGCGCCGGCGACGCGGAATTCGAAATGCAGGTGCGGGCCGGTGGCCCAGCCGGTCATGCCGACGTCGCCGATGCGATCGCCCTGCGACACGTGGTCGCCACGCCGGACGTCGATCTTGCTGAGGTGGGCGTAGACGGTCATCCGATCGGCCGAGTGCTGCACCTGGATGACGTTGCCGTAGCCGTTCTGCTGTCCCGCGAACGCGACGACGCCGTCGCCGACCACATGCACGGGCGTGCCGGTCGGCGCGCCGTAATCGACGCCCTCATGCCTCTTCCATTGCTTCAGGATCGGATGGAAGCGCATCGAGAAGCCCGATGTGATGCGTGTGAACGCCAGCGGGCTCGCGAGGAAGGCGCGATGCTTGCTGCGGCCGTTCGCATCGAAATAGGCGCCCTTGCCGTCGGCGCCGGCGAACCAAACGGACGAGAACGCCTGGCCGTCGTTGACGAACTCGGCCGCCAGCACGCGTCCGGCCCCCTGGTTCCATGGGATCGGTTCGCCGTCGGCCGTCAGCGCTTCGTAGACGACGCTGAACGTGTCGCCCTTGCGCAGCTCGCGGTGCAGGTCGATGTCGGTCGAGAACATGTCGGCCATCTGCGTGGCGACCGGATCGGGCACGTTGGCGGCGTCGGTCGCCGCGAACAGGGACGTGCGCACGGTGCCGCTGGCCAGCCGGGTGGCGGTGCCGAGCGGCAGCGTTTCGAGGCGGCTCGTGAAGCCGGCGGGGCCGCGCGCGATGGTCAGGCGCGAGAAATGCGTCGAGAACTGGTCGTCACGTTCGGCCGGATAACGTGCGACGAGCTCGGTCAGCTTGCCGTCTTCGCCCGTCTTGGCCGAGACCATCTTGCCCACGCGGCCCTGCCACAGCTTGCGCGAGGCCGGATCGCGTTGCAGGAACGCGTCCAGCTCGGCATCGGAAATGCCCAGCCGGCGGGTCAGCGTCGCCGCGGTGTCGTTGGCGCGCGTGACGTCGCTGCGCATCAGCGCAAGATGCTGGCCCGCCAGCGCGTCGAGCTGCTCGCCCAAGTCCGCGGGCGTGAACGCTTCCGTGACGAGGTGCTTGGGCAGATCAGCCGCGTCGGGCGCCATCGGCGCGATGCCGAAGGCCGTGGCGGCGAACCCGCCGAGCACGGCGAGGGTGCCGGCCGCCAGACGGCGAGGGTGGGAATGCGCCCAGCGCGCGAGGCGGCCGAGCGTCGAATGCACAGCGGCTTCAACCGCTTTCTCGACGGGGTTCAGGGGGTCCAACGACAGCTTTCTGCGGGGGGAGCCCGGGTGCGGCGGTGCGCCGCTTCCGCTCCGGTTGGAAGGTCCGCACGCCGACAGGGCCAGCCTGAAGCGCGCGCTTGGAACCAAGCGATTTCCGATCGGATTTGTCGATAAAAACCGGCAAAGGCCGCGAAAATTCTCGATCCCACTCGTTGGGGCGGCGGCTCGGCGCTTTGGAAGTCACCGATGGGGCCGTCCTGCGCGAGCGACTATAGCAGCGCGAGTTAAAGTAGAAGCCCCGAAAAGGGGACTTTACCGATCCGCTTTTCCTTGCCCCGCGGCGCCCTTTTCCTGATCCGCCGCTGCCCACCCGCACGCTCATCGCCGATGAATTCCACCTCGAACTCCGCCGGCGCCGTGCCGTCACTTGCGGCCCATCCAGTCACCGATCGCGTGCGCGAGGCCTTGGCCGTCAGCCTGCGCGGCTGCGACGAGCTGCTGCCCCAAGGCGACTGGCTGGCCAAGCTCGCGCGCTCGGAAGCGACCGGCGTGCCGCTGCGCATCAAGCTCGGGCTCGATCCGACCGCGCCCGACATCCATCTCGGGCACACGGTCGTGCTGAACAAGATGCGGCAACTGCAGGATCTGGGCCATCGCGTGATCTTCCTGATCGGGGATTTCACGTCGCAGATCGGCGACCCGTCGGGCCGCAATTCCACGCGTCCGCCGCTGACGCGCGAGCAGATCGAGGCCAACGCGAAGACCTATTACGCGCAGGCCAGCCTGGTGCTCGATCCCGGCAAGACCGAAATCCGATACAACAGCGAATGGAGCGATCCGCTCGGCGCCCGCGGCATGATCCAGCTCGCCGCGAAATACACCGTTGCCCGGATGATGGAACGCGACGACTTCGCGAAACGCTTCGCCGCGCAGACGCCGATCGGCGTGCACGAGTTCCTGTACCCGCTGATGCAGGGCTACGACTCGGTCGCGCTGAAGAGCGACCTGGAGCTCGGCGGCACCGACCAGAAATTCAACCTGCTGGTCGGCCGCCACCTGCAGCAGGAGCACGGCCAGGAGCCGCAATGCATCCTGACGATGCCCCTGCTGGAGGGGCTGGACGGCGTCGAGAAGATGTCGAAGTCCAAGAACAATTACATCGGGATCGCCGAGCCGGCGAACAGCATGTATGCGAAGCTGCTGTCGATCAGCGACGCGCTGATGTGGAAGTACTTCACGTTGCTGAGCTTCCGGTCGGAATCCGGGATCGCCGCGCTGCGGGCGGAGGTCGATGGCGGCCGCAACCCGAAGGACGCGAAAGTGATGCTCGCCAAGGAGCTCACCGCCCGCTTCCATTCGGCGGCCGCCGCCGATGCGGCCGAGGCCGACTTCCAGAACCGCTCCCGGGGCGGCGTGCCCGACGAGATCCCCGAAGTCGCGCTCGGCGGCGCGCCGCTGGGCATCGCGGCGCTGTTGAAGGGGGCCGGGTTGGTCGAATCGGGCAGCGAGGGCGGGCGGATGGTCGAGCAGGGCGGCGTGCGCATCGACGGCGCCGTCGTCGGCGACAAGGGCCTGAAGGTCGCGGCCGGCACGTTCGTCGTGCAGGTCGGCAAACGCAAATTCGCGCGCGTGACGTTGAGCGCCTGAGCCGATCCCTGGGCCGGAACTCCGCGGTGGGTTGCGTGGCCGTGCCGGCGGCCGCCGCCGCGCGGACGCGGACGCGAGGCGACGGTTCGTCGGCCCCCTGATGCCGCTCGGACGACGGGCGCCGAAGCCGGCATGACGGCGCGCTGAATAAACTGTCGGCATGACCAAGCCGACACCGCCCACCCCGCCGACCGGATCCGCGCCCCCGCTCGACGCGCTGCTGCGCCGCGCGGACCGCCTGCTCGCGCGCCTCGAGACCCTGTTGCCCGCGCCGCCCGCGCCGCCCGACTGGTCGGCGTCCATCGCGTTCCGTTACCGCAAGCGTCCGTCCGGCGCTTTCGGCGCGGGCGGCGGCGTCCTCGTGCCGGTGCGCCGCGTCGCCCCGATCGATTTCGACGACCTGAAAGAGATCGAGCCGCAAAAAGAGCGCCTGCGCGCCAACACCGCGCAGTTCGTCGCCGGGCGTTCGGCCAACAACCTGCTGCTGACCGGCGCGCGCGGCACGGGCAAGAGCTCGTTGATCAAGGCTTGCCTGCACGCGTTCGCGCCGCAGGGGCTGCGGTTGATCGAGGTCGACAAGGCCGACTTGGTCGACTTGCCCGAGATCGTGGATCTGATCGGCGGCCGGCCCGAACGCTTCATCGTCTATTGCGACGACCTGAGCTTCGACGAAGGCGAGGCGGGCTACAAGGCGTTGAAGTCGATGTTGGACGGCACCGTGTCGGCCACGGCGGACAACGTGCTGGTGTATGCGACCTCGAATCGGCGCCACCTGCTGCCCGAGACGATGGAGGAGAACCTCGCCGCGACCCATGGCGAGAACGGCGAGCTGCATCCCGGCGAGGCGGTGGAGGAGAAGATCTCGCTGTCCGAACGGTTCGGGCTGTGGATCAGCTTCTATCCGTTCAGCCAGGCCGAGTATCTGGCGATCGTCGGGCAATGGCTGCGGCATTTCGGGCTGGGCGCCGGTGCCATCGAAGGCTTGCGCGGCGAAGCGCTGGTGTGGGCTTTGGAGCGCGGGTCGCGCTCGGGCCGTGTCGCGCACCAGTTCGCGCGCGACCGTGCCGGGCGGCAGGTGGCGGCGGGTGACGACGGGGCGGGAGCGCGGCGGTGAACGCGCAGGCGAGCGGAAAAGCGGGCGACGGGACGAGCGGCGGCGATCGCGCGGCCGTCACCGAAATTGTCGAGTCGGCCGACTCGCCGTCGCACTACGGCAGGCGTCCGATCACCGAGGTCGCCGTGGGTGTCCTGGTGGACGCGCAAGGCCGGTTCCTCCTCACGTCGCGTCCGGCCGGCAAGGTGTATTCGGGCTATTGGGAATTCCCGGGCGGCAAGCTCGAGGCCGGCGAAACGGTCGAAGAAGCGCTGCGCCGCGAGCTGATCGAAGAGATCGGCATCACCATCGCCGCCGTCCAGCCCTGGCGGGTGCTCATGATGGACTATCCGCATGCCCGGGTGCGGCTGAATTTCTGCAAGGTCTTCGCCTGGGCCGGCGAGTTCGAGATGCGCGAGGGACAGCGGATGGCCTGGGAGAGCCTGCCGGTGCGAAGCCTGCCGGTGCTGCCCGGCACGATTCCGGTGCTCGAGTGGTTCGCGCAGGAACGCGGCTTCGTCGGCGCCACGCACCACGGTTGAATCGCGCGCCGTCGGCGCGACGGGTTCGCTACACTGCCCGGATGACCTGGCTCGACGAAGTGAAATGGGATCGCGACGGCCTCGTCCCCGTGATCGCGCAGGAGCGCGGCAGCGGCGACGTGCTGATGTTCGCCTGGATGAACCGGGACGCGCTGGCCCGCACCGCGCAAACGCGGCGCGCGGTCTACTGGAGCCGGTCCCGGCAGAAACTGTGGTCCAAGGGCGAGGAGTCCGGCCACGTGCAGCAGGTGCACCAGATCCGGCTCGATTGCGACAACGACGTCGTGCTGATCGAGGTCACCCAACTCGGCCACGACCCTTCCATCGCCTGCCACACCGGCCGCCACAGCTGCTTCTTCCAGCAACTGCGGGATGGCGCCTGGACCGCCGTCGAGCCGGTGCTGAAAGACCCGGAGACGATCTACAAATGACGACGACGCCAGCGGCGGCCGCCGACCGCCTCTCCGGTCTCGCGGCCCTCATCGAATCGCGCAAACCGGCCAACGGCGGAGACCCCGCGACGAGCTATGTCGCGCGCCTGTTCGGCAAGGGCACCGACGCGATCCTGAAGAAGGTCGGGGAAGAAGCCGTCGAGGCCGTGATGGCCTGCAAGGACGGCGACGCCGGCAAGATCGTCTATGAAATCGCCGACCTCTGGTTCCATTCGATGATCGCCTTGAGCCATTTCGGCCTGTCGCCGGCCGACGTGCTGGCCGAGCTCGAACGCCGCGAAGGCCTGTCGGGCCTCGAGGAGTTCAATCGGCGCGGCCCGCCTGCGCCCGACGGGCGTCCCAGCCCCGCTTCCGGAGCCCCCGCATGACGCACGACCCCCATTGCATCTTCTGCAAGATCGTCGGCGGCCAGATCCCGTCGCGCAAGGTTTTCGAGGACGACGAGATCTTCGCCTTCCACGACATCGCGCCCTGGGCGCCGGTGCACTTGCTGCTGATCCCGAAACGCCATGTCGCGTCGATGGCCGACGTGGTCGACAGCGATGCGCCGCTGCTCGGCCGCATGATGGCGATGGTGCCCAAGCTGATGGCGGCCAACGGCGCGACGAACGGTTTCCGCGTCATCGTCAACTCCGGCGCCGACGGCGGCCAGGAAGTCCCGCACCTGCATTTGCACGCGATCGGCGGCCCGCGCCCCTGGGCCAAGGGATGAATCCCCGCCTTGCGGGGGCGGATGGCGGCGTCGGTCAATTAGAATAGGGCCCATCCTGCCCGGGCCGTGGGCGGGTGTCCCGCCTAGGAGAATCTTTATGGGATCGTTCAGCCTCTTGCATTGGGCGATCGTGTTGTTGGTGGTCGTGCTGATTTTCGGCACCAAGAAGCTGAAGAACATCGGCAGCGACCTCGGCAGTGCGGTCAAGGGTTTCAAGGATGGCGTGCGCGACGGATCGAACGACGTCCCGTCCGCCTCGCCCCCGCAAGTGCCGGCCAAGCCGCCGGCGCGCGACCCGAACACGATCGACGTCGAGTCCCAATCCCGGCCTTGACGAAGTTCGGGCTTCCTGCTGACCACGCATGATCGATTTCGGTTTCGACAAGCTCGCGCTGATCGGCGCGGTGGCGCTCATCGTCATCGGCCCCGAGAAGCTGCCGCGCGTCGCCCGCACCGTGGGCATGCTGCTCGGCAAGGCGCAGCGTTACGTGGCGGACGTCAAGGCGGAGGTCAACCGCTCGATCGAGCTCGAAGAGCTGCAGAAGATGAAGACGCAGTTCGAGGCCGTGGCGCGCGACGTGCACGCCGGCGTCAGGAAGGGGCTCGGCGACGCGAACCCCTTCGATCCGGTTGACGATGCCGCGCTGATGGAGCCGCTCGCCGCCGATGGCCCGCCGGGCCATCGGGGATCCTTCAGCAAGGCGGCGAAGAAGAATTGGCGCCTGAAGCGCTCGGCCGTGCCGGCTTGGTACAAGCGGCACGCCGGCGTGCGCATGCACGCGCAGTCGGGCGCCGCCCGCGTCGCGCGCTTCCGTCCGCGGCGCCGCGTCGCCCCGTGAAGATGGCGGTCGAACACGACGAGCTCGCCGGAACCGAGCAACCCTTCGTCGCGCATCTCGTGGAGCTGCGCGATCGACTCGTCCGCGCGCTGATCGCGGTCGGCGTGGTGTTCGCGGTGCTGTCGTTCTTCCCCGGCCCGGCGGCCCTGTACGACCTGCTCGCGCAGCCGCTGGTGGCGCAGCTTCCGTCCGGATCGCACCTGATCGCGACGAACGTGATCTCGCCGTTCATCGTGCCGTTGAAGATCACGCTGCTGGGGGCTTTCCTGATCGCGTTGCCCTACGTGCTCTACCAAGCGTGGGCGTTCGTCGCGCCCGGCCTGTACAGCCATGAAAAACGCCTCGTGCTGCCGTTGGTGGTTTCGAGCACCGTGCTGTTCCTGTGCGGCGTGGCGTTCAGCTACTTCATCGTGTTCGGCCGCGTGTTCCATTTCATCCAGTCGTTCTCGCCGAAGAGCGTCAGCGTCGCGCCCGACATCGAGGCCTACCTCGGCTTCGTGCTGACGATGTTCCTGGCGTTCGGCGCCGCGTTCGAAGTGCCGATCGCCGTCGTCGTGCTCGCGCGCATCGGCGTGGTCGGCCTCGACAAGCTGAAGGCGTTCCGCGGCTACTTCATCGTGCTCGCGTTCATCATCGCGGCGGTGATCACCCCGCCGGACATCGTGTCGCAGCTGTCGCTCGCGATCCCGATGTGCCTGCTCTACGAGGTGGGCTTGCTGGCCGCCAAGCTGGTCGTGCCGCCGCCGGCGCCCGACGGGCTGGACGTTCCGGCGACCTGACGATCGCCGGGGGCCGCCCCGCCGGGCCGGCCGGGCCGCCGTCCTCCCGCCAACTCGCCGTCCGCCGCCCCCTTTTGCGGCGGCGGGCGGCGCGCGACGGGAACCGCCAACCGCATCGCCGCGCTGCCGCGCTGAACCTGCAGCAGCGCCTCGGCGGGCGGCTTCAGCGCCCCGACCGCGCGCAGCAGCTGCATGGTGTTGAGCACCCTCACGCCGCCGATCGCGGTCACGACGTCGCCCGGCTTCAGCCCCGCGTTCGCCGCCGGGCCTTCGCGCACCACGCCGGTGACGAGCACGCCTTCGTGAACCGGCAGTTGGAAGCTGTCGGCGAATTCGGGCGTCAGGTCGCGCGGTTGCACGCCGATCCAGCCGCGCGTCATCCGGCCGTCGCGGATCAGGCTGTCCATGACCTCGCGCGCGATGTCCACGGGGATCGCGAAGCCGATGCCCATGCTGCCGCCGCTGCGCGAAAAGATCGCGGTGTTGATGCCGACGAGCCGTCCTTGGCCGTCGACCAGCGCGCCGCCCGAGTTCCCGGGGTTGATCGCCGCATCGGTCTGGATGAAGTTCTCGATCGCCGACAGCCCCGGTTGATTGCGGTCGAGGGCGCTGATGATGCCCGACGTGACCGTCTGGCCGACGCTGAACGGATTGCCGATCGCCAGGACCGGGTCGCCGACCGCGACCTGCGCGATGTCGCCGAACGGGATCACGGGCAGGCCGTCCAGCGCGATCTTCAGCAGCGCGAGGTCGGAATCCGCGTCGGTGCCGACCAGTTTCGCGCCGGCCGACCGGCCGTCGGACAGCGTGACCTCGATGTCGTCCGCACCGTCGACCACGTGGCTGTTGGTCAGGAGGTAGCCGTCCGCGGACACCAGCACGCCCGACCCCAGCCCGGCCTGCGGCTGGCTGCGCGGCTCGCCGGGGAAACGGCGCCGCCGCGCGGTTTCGCCGGCGCCCTTGCGCAGCGTGGTCTTGTTCGCGGTGATCGTGACGACGGCGGGCGCCGCGCGGCGCACGGCGTCGGAGAAGCTCGCCGCCCGGCCGCGCGGGTCGGGCGCCGGCATGCCGCCCGGCACGCTCCGGGCAACGGCGGCCGCTTCCATGGGCGCGCGAGCGCCGGCGAAACGCTGCGGCGCCCACCAGGCCGGCTTCCACACCCCCAGCACGGCGACCACGGCGAGCGCGATCGTCACGGTCTGCGCGAAGAGGAGCCAGAGTCTGCGCATCGAGGATGGGGCGGGCCCGATGCCGGGCCGGCGGTGGCGATGGAGGGCGATTTGGGGAGGACGGCGAGGCCGCGCGATTATGGGCCGTCCGTCCCGCGGGGATCGTCCGCCCGGCGGCCCGGCAGCCCGGCAGCCGGCTACGGCTACGGCTACGGCTACGGCTACGGCTACGGCGGAGCCGGCTCGGCTTTCACGCGGCCGATCCAGTCGGCGATCACACCGTCCAGCACGGGCAGCGGCAGCGCGCCGTGATCCAGCAGTTCCTGATGGAATGCGCGCAGGTCGAAGCGCGCGCCGAGTTCCGAACGCGCTTTCTGCCGCAATTCCACGAGCTTCATCCGCCCGATCTCGCCGCCGAGCGCGCGCGCAGGCTGCGTGATGCAGCGGTCGACCTCGGCGGCGGCGTCGCCGGCGGAAGCGCCGGTTTCCCTGATCAGGTAGTCGATGGCCTGCGCGCGGGTCCAGCCGAGCGCGTGGATGCCGGTGTCCACCGCCAGGCGCGCGGCGCGCGCCAGCTCGGCCTGCAGTTGTCCGTAGCGGGCATACGGGTCCTCGTACAGGCCCAGCTCCCGGCCGAGGCCCTCGCAGTACTGCGCCCAGCCATCGACATACGCCTCAGGCTGCGCGACGCGGCGGAAGGCCGGCAGCAACGCGAGCTCGCGCGCGCGGGAATTCTGCAAATGGCGGCCGGGCATGCCGTGGTTCAGGAACAGGTCTTCCATGCGCCATGCCGGCTGCCGCGAGAGCGCGACGACGTTCACGTTCAGCCATCCCGGGCTCGATCCGTCGACCGCGCCCGCCGTGGTCGACTCGGCGGCGTCGGGCCCCTCGAAAGCCGGGATCGCGCGGATGCCGTAAGGCGTGCGCGGCAGCACGAGGAACAACCTCGTCAGTTCTGGGTCCACGCGCTTGGCGATGTCGCGCAGGGCGAGCAGCAGATCGTCGGCTTTCGCGTAGAAGAAGCGGGGGTCGTGGTTGACGAATTCGACGAACTCGGCCTCGCCGCCGGAGAAGCCGGTCTGCCCGATCACCTCGGCGATGCGGGCGTGCAGGAGCGCGACCTCGGCCAGGGCCTGCCGGTTCGCGGCGTTCGCGTCGACCGGCAGCGTGGCCTGTTCGCGCAGCAACAGCCGGTAGATCGCGTCGCCGTCGGGATACGCGCCCATCGCGCCGTTGTCCGGGCTGGCCGGCAGCAGTTCGTCGACCACCATCTTGCGCAGTTCGAGGAAGGCCGGCAACACTTGATCGCGCAGCGTGGCGATCGCCTCTTCCCGCAGGGCCTGGCGGAGTCCGTCGGGCAGGTCGCCGGGCAGGCGCCTGAACGGGTCGACGAGCGGGCTGTCGGCCGGCGGCATCGCCACGAGCGCGTCGATCTCGTCGGCCACGCGGCCCAGCGAACCCCTGAACGTCACCCAGCCCAGGCGTTTGCCTTCGCGGGCCCAGGCCATGTCCTGCGCGATGCGCCGCGGCATCGCTTTCAGGCGGGCCAGCGCGTTGCGCGCGTCGAGTTCGTTGCGGGCGGGCATGTCGCGCATCAGCGCCGGCAGGCTCAGCTGCACGCCTTGCAGCGCCGACAGCACGCGCGTGCGCAGCGCCGGATAGCGTTGATCGTCGACGGCTCGCCGCGCATCGATCAGCGCGCAGTCGTAGGAGATCCGATCTTCGCCGGTGAGCGCATCGCGATCGACCTTGCGCAGCGCGGCGAGCCGTTCGCGCGCATGCGCGTCGCGGCGCGCTGCGGCTTCGGGCGAGCGGTCGTCG
>JBEVLR010000257.1:0-4735 GCA_040509075.1 Burkholderiaceae bacterium
AAGAAGCGCAAGGCCGCCCAGTCGATCAACGCCGACGGCACCGACTCCGACCGCAGCCTGCCGGTCGTCGTCGAAGAGCCCAAGCACTGACGACGTGGCCGCCATGAAGCTGCTGATCGTCGAGGACGAGCTCAAGACCGCCGAGTACCTGCAAAAGGGCCTGGCCGAGCAGGGCTGCGCGGTCGATGTCGCGCACAACGGCGTCGACGGCCAGCACCTCGCGCTCGTGCACGACTACGACGTGATCGTGCTCGACGCGATGCTGCCGGGCATCGACGGCTTCACGCTGCTGCGCGCGCTGCGGGCCGTCAAGCAGACGCCCGTCATCATGCTCACGGCGCGCGACTCCATCGAGGACCGGGTGCGCGGCCTGCACGACGGCGCCGACGACTACCTCGTCAAGCCGTTCTCGTTCCTCGAGCTGCTCGCGCGGCTGCAGGCGCTGCAGCGGCGCGGCCGCAGCCAGGAGCCGTCCCAGCTCAAGATCGCCGACCTGCAGATCGACCTGATCGCGCGCAAGGCGTGGCGGGGCGGCGACCGCATCGACCTGAGCGCCAAGGAATTCGCGCTGCTCGCGGTGCTGGCCCGGCGCCAGGGCGAGATCCTGTCGAAGACCGCGATCGCCGAGCTCGTGTGGGACATGAATTTCGACAGCAACACCAACGTCGTCGAAGTCGCCATCAAGCGCCTGCGCGCCAAGGTCGACGCCCCGTTCCCGGCCAAGCTGCTGCACACCATCCGCGGGATGGGCTACGTGATGGAGCTCCGCGAGGAAGGGGCGCCGACGTGAACGGCTCGATCGCGGCGCGCCTGGTGGGCATGTTCGCGCTCGGCGCGCTGCTCACGTTCGCGCTGATGGGCGCGGCGCTCTACGGCGTGCTCGAGCGCGACCTGATGCGCCATCAGGACGACAACCTCAACACCAACCTGCAGAACCTGCGCTATTCGATCGAACGTTTCGGAACGCTCGACCGCTGGCCCGGCCTGCGGGCCAAGATGGACACGCTGACCCCCAGCGACGCCAGCGTGCGCTTCTGGGTGCTCAGCGCCGATCCGCGTTTCGGCTATGGCGGCGGCCTCGGCCGGGCCGGGGATGCGGGCGAAGGCCAGGGCGAGGCCGGCCGCGGCCCGCTGGTGACGCTACCCGGCGGAAGGTCGTACCGCACGCTGTCGATGCGCATCGGCCCGCTCGGGGATCGGCCCGCCGTGCGGCTGATCGTCGGCGCCGACACCGCGCCCCTCGAACGCACGCTGCGCGCGTTCCTCGTCGCGCTGAGCGTGCTGTCGCTCGGCGCGACGGCGCTGATGGCGGTGCTCGGCTGGTGGATCGCGCGCATCGGGCTGCGGCCGCTCAAGCGGCTGTCGACGCAGGCGCGCGCGTTGCGGCCCAAGACGCTGTCGCAGCGCTTGCGGATCGCGCGCCTGCCGGTCGAGCTCGAAGACCTGGCCGTCGCGTTCAACGGCGCGCTCGGCCGCCTGGAGGACGCCTACACGCAGCTCGAGGCGTTCAACGCGGACGTCGCGCACGAGCTGCGCACGCCGTTGGCCAACATGATCGGCGGCACGCAGGTGGCGCTGTCGCGCCAGCGCAGCGCGCCCGAGTTCCAGGAGGCGCTGCAGTCCAACCTCGAGGAGCTGGAGCGGTTGCGCGGCGTCGTCAACGACATGCTGTTCCTCGCCCGGGCCGACCAGGGCGAGGCCGCGACCGGGTTGACCGCGGCCGACGTGGCGCACGAAGTCGAGATGACGATCGAGTTCTTCCAGCCCCTGCTCGACGAAACCGGCACCGCGGTGGCGATCGAGGGCGAGCTGCGCGCGCGGGCGACGATGAACGTCGCGCTGTTCCGCCGCGCGTTGACGAACCTGCTGCAGAACGCGATCGAGCATTCCGCGCCGGGCGCCCGGTTGGCGGTGACGATCTCGCGCCGCGCTGGCGCGATCTGGGTCGCGGTGTCCAACCCGGGCGCGACGATCGCCGAGGTGCACCTGCCGCGCCTGTTCGACCGGTTCTACCGCGTCGACGTCTCCCGCCACGATTCGGGCGAGGTGCACGGCCACGGCCTCGGGCTGGCCATCGTCAAGGCCGTGGCCACCATGCACGGCGGGGCGACGCTCGCGACCAGCGGCGCGGGCGCCACCACGATCGCGTTCAGCATTCCCCTGGCCTGAGGAGGCGCGGCCCGCCGGCTGGTGTGGCTCGAGGGAACGCGAGGGGGTGTGGAGTCAAGCATGGGAATTGGCGAGGGCGTTGGCGAGGGAGGTTTTGTTGCGGCCGGAGCGTTTGGCGTGGTAGAGGGCTTCGTCGGCGAGTTTGATGAGGTTGGGGAGGGCGGTGCCGTGGAGGGGGGAGGTGGCCACGCCGATGCTGACGGTGACGGTGAGGTCGGCGCCGTTGTTGACGCCGAGGCCGGCTTCGGCCTGGATGGTGGCGCGCACGCGTTCGGCGATGGCGAGGGCGGAGTCGGGGCCGGCGTTTTCGATGAGGGCGCAGAATTCTTCGCCGCCGTAGCGGGCGGCCATGCCGCCGACGGGGAGGGAGTTTTTGAGGCAGGAGGCGACGCGCTGGAGGACGACGTCGCCGGTGGAGTGGCCGAAGCGGTCGTTGAAGGATTTGAAGTGGTCGACGTCCATCATGAGGACGGCGACGTCGGCGCGAGCGCGCACGAGGCGGTCGAGGACGTCGGCGCCTTGCTGGAAGAAGGCGCGGCGGTTGAGCAGGCTGGTCAGGCCGTCGTGCATGGCCAGGCGGATGAGTTCCTGGTTTTGGGCGTGGATGTGTTCGCGGGAGGCGACGAGTTCGTCCATGGTGGCGCGGAGCTGGTCGTTGGTGCGCTCGACGGCGGTGATGTCGGAGAGGGTGACGAGGCAGCCGCGGATTTTGCCGCGGCCGTCGATGACGGGAGAGCAGTTCATGTTGCCGACCTTGCGCTGGGGGCCGTCGCCGACGTGGACGCGGGTGGCGCGCAGGACGCGGCCGGTGGAGGCGACGGCGTGCCAGGGGGCTTGCTCCATGTCGGGGGGGAGTTCCATGCGGACGGCTTGCTGGAGGGGGCGGCCGTTCATGCGTTTTTCTTCGACGGCGGCCATTTCGCGGAAGGCGCGGTTGCTGAGGACGACGCGGCCGATGCGGTCGACGAGGGCGATGCCCTCGGTGAGGCCGTCGAAGGCGGTGCGCAGGCGGTCGGGGACGACGCTCATGGGGTCGAGGTAGAGGAGGGCGCGGCGCAGGTAGAGGTAGGAGAGGGCGGCGAGCAGCAGGGGGAGGGCGATGGTGATCTGGAACCAGCGGTCGCCGAGCCAGCCTTGGAGGGGGGAGGAGTCGTCGTGGGGGCGGAAGCGGAACTGGGCGTGGCCCCAGGGGCCGTCGGGCGACAGGAGGGGGACGACGAGGTCGTCGGGGGCGGCGGCCGAAGGGGAGGGCGGGGCGGCGATGGCGGGGCCGACGTTGGCGATGAGCTGGCCGGCGTTGTTGCGGACGTTGGCGGCGAGGATGTCGGGGATGCGCTGGCGGGCGAGGTCGAGCTGGGCTTCGATGGCGGGGAAGTCGCTGTTGGCGATGGCGGCTTCCATCTGGGCGCTGGCGAGCTCGACGAGGGCGATGCGCTGGGCGCGCCAGGCGGGGCCGTTGGGGTCGGCGGGCGGGCTCAGGCCCCACTCCATGAAGACGAGGAGGAGGGTGCTGAGGGCGGCCAGTCCGATGGCCAGGCGGAGCACGGGGCTGAGGGTCATTGGGGGCGCCTCTCGGAGGGTGAGCCATCGTCGAGGAGACGGCGGGCGGACATTTCGTCGCGCGATTCTTCGAAGTCGACGCCGGTTTCGGAATCGGGGGGCGAGGTTTTTTCTTCTTCGTCGTCGTCCGACAGCAGCGGGATCGGATCCATGTCGTTCCACAGCGGACGCATCGCCGCCGCCGAGGCGAACAGCGTGCCGATGCGCAGCGAACCCCAGGTCGCCCCGGCGGCCAGCGCCGCGGTGACGCTTTGGAGCTTGGCATGCGAGTTGTCCGTCGCGGACTTCTCTTTGTGCGAGCTCGCGGGCGACGACGCGCCGAGCGGACGGTGCAGATGGCGTGCGGCGGAATTGCGCGCCGCCGATTTGTACTCGGCGCCGTGCGCGGATTCGGGCGCGGGCGAGGCGTCATCGAAGAAGGCGAAATCGAAGCGCGGCGCCTGCGCGTCCGCGCTGGTCGGCGCCGGACGCCGATGGCCGTCCAGCTCGGCTGCCTTGCCGAAGAGTCCGTTGGTCGAAGGTTGGGACGCCGAGGCGCCCGATCCGGAGGCGGGTTGGCCGCCGTTCGTTCCCGCCGACGGCGACGACGAGAGGGGATGGGCTGTCGTCCCGGAATCTTCTTGCCCCGGGTCGGTCGGGGAGGAGCCGACGGGTTGCGACGGCGAAGATCCGTTGTCCGTGGAAGGGGGCGAGCTGGAGTCGGAACCCGGAGCCGAAGGGGTCGCGCCGCCCGTCGAGCCGTCGGCGGAGCCGCCGTTGGAGCCGGTCGAGTCGCCGGTCGAGCCACCGGTCGAGTTTCCTGCGGAGCCGCCCGCCGGACTGCCCGGCAAGTGGGGATTCAGGCTGGGCAAGACGATGCCGAGCGTCTTGCTCGACGGGGCGCTGCCGAGGGCGCCGTCGTGGACGGCGAAGGCGAGGGTTCGATTGGCCGTGTTGGGCGTGCTGGAGAGGTTGTCGTAGGTGACGGCGGCGAGCGCGGCCTGCCACTGGGCGAGCGTGGCGGTGG
>JBEVLR010000258.1:0-7336 GCA_040509075.1 Burkholderiaceae bacterium
ATAGCCGCTCAGGTCGGACAGGTCGAATGCGATTTCGACGTCGGGATGCACGGCGCGCACATGTTCACCGAGCCAGGCCAGGTCGTCGATCGCGGCGGCGATCGACGGCGTCCTCGGCAATCGGCGGCGCGCCTCGTCCAGCACGTCCGCGTCTCCGTACAGATCGAGCAGCGCGAGCAGCGCCTCGCGGACGGGGGCGCCGCAACCGGACGACAAGGCTTCCACCGCGCTGCGGTCCTTCAGCGTCAGGGCTTCGACGATCGCCGCCAAGGCCTCGGGCCCGAACTCGCGGGCGCCGTCCGCGTCCGCCAGCACCCCGCGCACGATGCGCGCGTCGCCGAGATCGACCACCTGCGCGCCGACGCCCGCCGCCGCGAGGCCGTCGAGCGCCAGCTCCTGGATCTCCAGATCGGCCTCCAGTCCCGCATGGCCGTAGATCTCGGCGCCGAACTGCAGCGGCTCGCGCGTGGCGAGGGGCCGGTCCGGCCGCGCATGCAGCACCGGGCCGCAATAGCACAAGCGCGCGACGCCCTGGCGATTGAGCAGGTGCGCGTCGATGCGGGCCACCTGCGGCGTCGTGTCGGCGCGCACGCCGAGCATCCGGCCGCTCAGTTGGTCGACGAGCTTGAAGGTCTTCAGGTCGAGCGCGTGCCCGGTGCCGGACAGCAGCGACTCCAAATGTTCCAGCATCGGCGGGATCACCAGCTCGAAACCGTAGCCGCGGGCCAGATCGAGCAGCTTGCGCCGCAGTTCCTCGATGCGCCGCGCTTCGGACGGCAGGACATCGGCGATGTGCTCGGGCAGGAGCCAAGCAGACGTCATGAGAATGCTGAGGGGGTTAAAACCGGGATTGTACCGATGCGCCCGGCCGGCCCGGGAAGTTTCGCGGCGCGCGGCGGGGCGCCGAGGCGGCCGGCTCAAGGCGTGATGAACAGCAACAGCCCCGCGCCGACCGCCAACCCGGCCAGCCCGAGCAGCCGGATCTGCGCATCCGTCATCGCCAACGTGCGTTCCAACGCCCGGCGCCAGAGGCCGGGACTGACGAACGGCACCACCCCTTCGAACACCAGCATCAGCGCGAACGCGCCGCAGAGGAGGTCGTTGGCGAATGAGCCGCAGTCCATCAGCGCTTGTGCGGCGCCGCCGACGCCGGATCGCCCGACCCGCCGCCGTGCATCGCCTTGAAGAAATCGCCGCTCGAATCGACGACGAGCACGTCCGACTTGTCGTGGAAACTCGCCCGATAGGCCTGAAGGTTGCGGTAGAACGCGGCGAACTTCGGATCGCGGCCGAACGCCTCGGCGTACAGCGCGGTGGCCTGCGCGTCGGCATCGCCCTTGATCTTCTGCGCGTCGAGCGTCGCCTGCGCGAGGATCACGGCGCGCTGCTTGTCGGCGTCGGCGCGGATCTTCTCTTTCTGGGCTTCGCCTTCGGCGCTGAGCTGGTTGGCGACCTGGGTGCGCTCCGAGATCATGCGCTTGTAGACGGCATCGGTGATGTCGGCGACGAAATCGACGCGCTTGACGCGCACGTCGACGATCTCGATGCCGAACGACTTCGATTCATCGACGAGCCGGGACTGCACGTTGCGCATGATCTGGTCGCGCTCGTCGGACAGCACGCCGCGCACGGTGTGCTTCGTGACTTCCTCGTTGAACGCGGCCTGGACGACGGCGGCCAGGCGGTTCTCGAGATTGCGCTGCTCGGGGCCGTTGTTGCGGATGTATTGGCGCGGATCGCTGATGCGCCACTTGACGAGCCAATCGATCACCAGGCTCTTCTTTTCGGCGGTGAAGATCGCGCGCGCCTCGGGGCTGTCGAGGGTCTGGATGCGCTTGTCGAGCGTCGAGACCGTCTGGATCAGCGGCCAGTTGAAATTCAGGCCCGGCTCGGTGATGACCTCTTTGATCTCGCCGAAGGTCTTGATCACGGCGACCTTGCGCTGGTCGACGACGAACAGCGACGATGAGACGACCATCAGCGCGAGCAGGATGACGGCGATGGTCATGAAGATGCGGTTCATGGCGGTGCTCCTCAACGGCCTTCGCGATCGCGGCCGCGCGCGTTGTCGCGCGCACGGGGATCGGAGGCCAGGGGCGGCGACGACGATTCGGCGCCCGCCGCGCCCGCGCCGGCGGACGGGCCGGCCTGCGCGGCCGACGGCGCGGCGTTGGCGGCCGCGGCTTGCACGAGCTTGTCGATCGGCAGCTGGATCAGGTTCGCGCCGCCGTGGGTGTCCACCATGACCTTCGTGACGTTGGAATAGACGTCCTGCATCGCGTCGATGTACATGCGGTCGCGGGTGACGCCGGGCGCCTTCTGGTATTCGGCGTAAATCGCCTTGAACCGGTCGGAATCGCCCTCGGCGGCGCCGACGATGCGCGCCTTGTACGACAGCGCATCTTCGCGCAGCCGCGCCGCGTCGCCTTGCGCGGCGGGGATGACGTGGTTCGCGTAGGCCTGGCCCTCGTTCTTCAGCCGGTCACGGTCGACGCCCGCCTTGACGACATCGTTGAAGGCCGTGGTGACCTGCTCGGGCACGACGACGTTTTCGATGTTGACGTTGGCGATCAGGATGCCGGCCTTGAGGCGGTCGAGCTGGGCCTGGATCGACTTGATCAAGCTGGCCGCGAGCGCGTCGCGCTGCTGGTAGAGCACCGAGTCGATGCGGCTGCGGCCGACGATCTCGCGCACCGCGGACTCGCTGGCCTGCACCACGGCCACCCCCGGATCGCGGTTCGAGAACAGGAAATCGCGCGCGTCTTTGAGGCTGTACTGCACGTTGAAGCGGATATCGACGATGTTCTCGTCCTGCGTCAGCATCGCCGAATCGCGCAAGCCGGTCGCGGGGGAGATGCTGGTTCCGCCGATTTCGGCCGTCTTCAGCTGCGTGAAATCGATCGTTTCGTTGGCCTGGATCGGATACGGCAGGCGCCAGCCCCAGCCGGCGCCGACGGTATGGCTGTATTTGCCGAACGTGGTGACGACCGATCGCTGCCCTTCCTGGACGATGAACGAACCGCTGAACAGCCAGATCACGACGACGACCCCCGCGATGAGCGCGGCGCCGATGCCGGCGCTGCGCGCGTCCGGCTGGAAGCCGCCGCCGGGGCCCGGCTCGCCGCCTTTCTTCGACAGGCCGAAGAACGACGACAGCTTGCCGGTGAAATCGCGCCACATCTCGTCGATGTCGGGGGGCCCGCCGTCCTGGCCTTGCGCCAGCAGGCGCCCGAAGGCTTTGCGCAGCAGCAGGCGGCGCAACGACGCGGCGGCGCCGATCGGCGGGGGACAGGGGCGGGTGTTCTCTGACATGTTCATGCAGCGGAGGAGGAAGGCGGCGGCGGATCGTTCGATTCGTCGCCGCCGGAATTGTCGTCATTGTCGTCTGTGTCGGGCCGGATGAAGCGCGCGTCGCGTTCGAAATCCTCGGGAGGCGCTTCCTGGCTCGCGCGCAATGCGTCGACGATCGCCGAACGCAGCGCGTCGAGGCCCTCGCCGTCGAGCGCGCTGACGAACACGCGCGGCGTGCGGATGCCGCGATCGCGTTCGATCGCGTCGACCAGCGTCTCGGGCCGCTGCGCGGCGTCGAGGCGGTCGAGCTTGTTGTAGACGAGCACCTGCGCGACGTCGGCGGCGCCGATCTCGGCCAGCACCCGCTCCACTTCGTCTCGCTGCTCGCCCAGCAACGGGCTCGCGGCATCGATCACGTGCAGCAGCAGATCGGCCTCGGCCGCCTCCTGCAGCGTCGCCCGGAACGCCTCGACGAGCTTGTGCGGCAGGTCGCGGATGAAGCCGACCGTGTCGGACACCGACACCGATTGCTGCACGTCGCCCAGGTACATGGCGCGGGTGGTGGTGTCGAGCGTCGCGAACAGCTGGTTCGCCGCGTACGCGTTGGCCTTGACCAGCGCGTTGAACAACGTCGACTTGCCGGCGTTGGTGTAGCCGACCAGCGAAACCCGGAACGTGCCGCTGCGCTCGCGCGAACGGCGCTGCGTCTGGCGTTGCTTCTTGACCTTGACCAGGCGCTCTTTCACCGACTTGATGCGCTCGCCGATCATGCGCCGATCGAGTTCGATCTGCGTCTCGCCCGGCCCGCCGCGAACGCCGGTGCCGCCTTGCTGGCGCTCGAGGTGGCTCCATCGGCGCACGAGGCGGGTCGACAGGTATTGCAACCGCGCGAGCTCCACTTGCAGCTTGCCTTCGTGGCTCTTCGCGCGGGCCGCGAAAATCTCGAGGATCAGCGCCGTGCGGTCGGCGACCGCGACGCCGAGATGGCGTTCGAGGTTGCGCTGCTGCGCGGGCGACAACGCCTGGTCGAACAGCACGCCGTGGGCGCCGTGGGCGAGCACGAGTTCCTTGATCTCGTCCGCCTTGCCGCTGCCGACGAACAAGGCCGGATCGGGCGCCTTGCGGCGCGCGACGACCCGGGCGACGGGAAGATCGCCCGCCGACTCGGCGAGCAGCGCGAGCTCGTCGAGCGTGGCGTCGAAGGATGCGCCCCTGCCGAAATCGACGCCCACCAGCACCGCCCGCGGCGGCGATCCGAACGTGGAGCCTTCCTGCCGGCTTGCGCGCTCGCCATGGGGAGCGTCAGCGTTCAACGCGCTGCCGGCGCCGCGGCCCCCGCCCCGGATGGAAATGGCTTCGTGGAAAGCCCACCGTCATTCTGGTGCGTCACCCGGATGGAAATTGACAGCGCGGCCCGGGACGACCGTCGAGATCGCGTGCTTGTAGACCATCTGCGTCACGGTATTGCGCAGCAACACCACATACTGGTCGAACGATTCGATGTGGCCCTGCAGCTTGATGCCGTTGACCAGATAGATCGACACCGGAACATGCTCTTTGCGCAGCAGGTTCAGGAAGGGGTCTTGTAGGAGTTGCCCTTTGTTGCTCACGATATGCTCCGTGTTGAAAGTACGTGTTGGAAAGAGATCACGTTATCACAGGCCCGACCGACCTCGCCGCCGAACGGGCAACTTTAATCTTCTTTGTCGGTGAACGGATTGCGCCCCGAACGCATCTCGATCCTCAGCGGCGTGCCGACGAGTTTGAAATGGTCGCGGAATCGCCCTTCCAGGAAACGTTTGTACGCGTCGGTGACGTGATCCAGCGAAGTGCCGTGCACGACGATGATCGGCGGATTCATGCCGCCTTGATGCGCATAGCGCATTTTCGGGCGATACATGCCGTCGCGCCGCGGCTGCTGGTGTTCCACCGCCTCCAGCAGCAGGCGGGTGAGCACCGGCGTCGGCATCTTCCGGTTGGCCGACGCATGCGCCTCGGCGATGTTCTTCCACAACGGCCCCAGGCCCTGACGCTTCAGCGCCGAGATGTTGAGCACCGGCGCGAACTTGAGGAACGACAGGCGCTGCGCGATCGAACGCGCGAGCATCTCGCGCTGGTAGCCGTCGACGGCGTCCCACTTGTTGATCGCGATGACCACCGCGCGCCCGGAGTCGAGGATGTAGCCGGCGATGTGCGCGTCCTGATCGGTGACGCCCTGCGCCGCGTCCAGCAACAGCACGACCACGTTCGCATCGGCGATCGCCTGCAGCGTCTTGATGACGGAGAACTTCTCGATCGCCTCGAACACCCTGCCCTTGCGGCGCAGGCCGGCGGTGTCGATCAGCTCGAACATCCGGCCGTCGTGCTCGAACGGAACGCTGATCGCGTCGCGGGTCGTGCCCGGCATGTCGAATGCGACGAGGCGCTCCTCGCCGAGCCAGGTGTTGATCAGCGTGGACTTGCCGACGTTCGGCCGGCCGGCCACCGCCAGCCGGATCGGCCGATCCATGGCGGACGCGCCGGGTTCGTCGTCTTCCGGCTGCGGCTCGACGCCTTCGAACGCCGTGTCGAGCAGGCTCCGGATGCCCTGGCCGTGCGCCGCGGAAATCGGATGCAGCGCGCCCATCCCGAGTTCGTGGAACTCGTTCAGGTGCGGCGATTCGGACATGCCCTCGGCCTTGTTGACCGCCAGCAGCACCTTCTTGCGTTCGGAACGCAGGTACCGCGCGATGTCGTGGTCCTGCGCCGACAGGCCGGCGCGCACGTCGACGACGAAGACCACGACATCGGCCTCGGCCACCGCCTGCCGGGTCTGGCGCGCCATTTCCTTGACGATGCCGGTCGTCGAATCGGGTTCGAAGCCTCCGGTGTCGACGACGATGAATTCGACGCCGTTGTGGCGACCGTCGCCGTAGTGGCGATCGCGGGTCAGGCCGGCGAAATCGGCGACGATGGCGTCGCGCGACTTCGTCAGCCGGTTGAACAGCGTCGACTTGCCGACATTGGGTCGGCCGACGAGGGCGACGACGGGCTTCACGCGAAGCGGCTCCTGGGAATGCGGGGCGACGGGTTCATTCGGGCCGGAATGCGAACACGCCGCCGCTCTTGGTCGTGACGGCCAAGGTCTCGCCGACGCGCACCGGCGAGCCCACCACCGGCGAACCGTCGGTGGGCAGGCGCAGCAGCGGCGTGCCGGTGGCGCGATCGAGGAAGTGCACCCAACCCTCGTAGTCGCCGAACACGAGGACCTTGCCGACGGCCAGCATGCCGCTCAGCCGACGATTCTGGAACCGGTCGCTCAACCAGGCCGACTCGCCGCTGGCGCGCCGGCGGGCGCTGAGGCGGTCGCTGCCGTCGGCGGAGAACACGTAGTCCTCGTCGGCGCCGACCGGCTGGCTGCCGCCCGCATTGACCGACCACAGCGCGGTGACCCGCTCGGCGTCCACGCAACCGATGCCGTTCTGGAACGCGCGGATGCAATACACGCTGCCCACGCGGGACGCCGGGCCGACCAGGTCGGCCAGGCGCTCGACCTCGTTCGTCCCGCGCGGGGAGGCCACCGGCACCTCCCAGCGCACGGTGCCTTTCAGCGGATCGAGCGCCGTCAGACGCGCGCCCTGCCCCACCAGCAAGGTGTCCTGCCACGACGTCAGCACGCCGGCCTGCGACAGCGTCAGCGCGTCGCCCGATCGCGCATACGCCCAGATCTTGCGGCCGTCGACCGCGTCGAACGCCTGCACCCTGCGGTCCACGCCGAGCACGAACACGCGCTCGCCGGCCACGAACGGCGCGGTCACGACGATGCTGTCCAGGTGCTTGCGCCACTTCGGCGTTCCAAGCTCGAACACGACCAGGTCGCCGGCGCGCGTCACCACGCCGCTGAAGCGGCCGTCGCTGCCCACGCCGCTGGACAGGACGCCGCCGGCGTCCGCGCGCCAATGTTCCTTGCCGGTCTCGGCATCGACCGACACGATCGTGCCGTTGAGCGCGCCGATCACGAAGTCCTTGCCCGCCGGCGCGACGCCCTGCGTCGTGAAGCCGGCGC
>JBEVLR010000259.1:0-3004 GCA_040509075.1 Burkholderiaceae bacterium
AGCGCCGCGGCGCGCAGCTCCAACGCGCGGAGGCGGTCCGGCGGCGGCGGCGCGGGGCCGGCCAACGCGCACATCGTCTCTCCGGCGTCGGCGGCCTGCGCCTGCGCGCGATGGAAAAATGCGCCGAACGCGGCGCCGCTGACCTGCGTCGCGGCGTCGATCACGGTCTGCATCAGCGTGGCGATGTCCAGCGTCGCGGCCATCGTCGCGCCGGTGCGGTTCAGGAAATCGAACACGCCGGCGTCGTCGCGCAAGGCATCTTCGGCCCGCAGCTGGGCGGTGATGTCGCGATAGCTCCAGACGCGGCCGGCGCGGCGGCCCGCGATCCAATGCGCGCTCGAGAACTGCTCCAACACGCGGCCGCCGGCGAGTTCGACGCGGTCGAGCGTCTCGCCGCTCGGCAATGCCTGGATCTGCGCCAGGCGTTCGCGCAACGACGCGGGATGGCGCGATCGGCCCTGCGCCAAGCCGATGAGGTCGGCGTGCAGCGCGGCGTCGACTTCCGCGCGCGCCAATCCCCACAGTTGCAGGTATTTCTCGTTGTGCGCGACGACGCGGCCGTGTTCGTCGGTGATCAGGATGCCGTCGGCGGTGGACTCCAGCGTCGCGTGCTTGACCGCCAGCGCCGCCTCCAGCTCCGCGGTGCGCGCGGCGAGCAGGGCCCGCAGTTGGGCCAGCTCGCCTTCCAACGCGGCGTCCGGCGCGGGCGCGGCGCGGGCCTTCCTCGCTCGGGCGGGGCCTTGGCGTCGCAACGGTGCGGGAATGGGGATATCGGACATGGGCGGGCAGGGGCGGCAGGCGTTCGCGTCGACGGCCAGGCTTGGCGCTGTCGACGCGACCCGCATCCCCCGGCAGGCGGCGCGCCCGCCCCTCGAGGCGCGGGCGGCGGGCCGCGTCAGACGGCTTCGGCAGCTTCGACCGCGGGCCGCGCACCGGCGCCCAGCAGCGCCCTCAGCTCGCCGCCGGACACGACCTCGCGCGCGAGCAGCGCGTCGGCCATCGCTTCGAGCCGCGCGCGCTGGGAACACAGCAGCTCGCGGCAGGTGGCCTGGGCTTCCTCGAGCAGCGTGCGGGCCTCCTTCAAGATCGCGGCCTGGATGTCCGGGCCCAGCAACTCCTTGGGGATGCCGTTGACGCTCAACAGGCCGAAGGTGGTGGAGAAACCGAGCGAGCCGACCATCTCGATGGCCAGCTCCGAAGCGCGCTTCAGGTCGTCCGACGCGCCGCTGGACACGCTGTCGAGCACCATCAGTTCCGCTTCCCGCCCGCCCAGCATCATCGCGAGCCGGCTGACGAGTTCGTTTTGCTTGTACAGCGGATCCTCGGTGTCGCGCGTCATGTAGGTGACGCCGAGCGCCTGGCCGCGCGGCTCGATCGTGACGCGCTCGACGAGCCCGGCGCCCGTCCAGTGGCCGACCATCGCGTGGCCGGCCTCGTGGTAGGCCAGGCGAACGCGGGTGTCTTGCGTCAGCAGATCCTTGACGGGCGACACTTCGCCGCCGAGCAGATGCGTCTCGATGGCGCGCAGCACATGATCGGCGGTGACGCGTTCGGCCTCGGCCTCGGCGGCGCACGACGCGGCCTTGTTGACGGCGTTGGCGATGTCGGCCGGCGACAGCCCCGGCGTCATCCGCGCGAGCGCCGCCGTGTCGGCGGAGCCGTCGTGCGCGACCTTGCCGAGGTACAGGTCGAACAGGCGCGCGCGCTCGGGCAGCGTCGGCTTGGACAGCCGCACCAGCATGTCGAAGCGGCCGGGACGTCGCATCGCCTCGTCGATGTTGTTCTCGTGGTTGGTGGCGGCGACGACGACGACGTTGTCCATCGGCTCGAAGCCGTCCATCTCGACCAGCACGCGGTTGATGATGCGGTTCATCTCGGACTCGGCGCCGCCGGCGCCGTCGCCGCCGCGCGAACGCTTGCCGATGCCGTCGACCTCGTCGATGAACAGCACGCACGGCGCGTTCTTGCGCGCGAGCCGGAACAAGGCCTTGACCTTGGCGACGCCGGCGCCGTAGTAGGTGGCGGTAAAATAGGAGCCGTCGACGGCGATGAAATTCGCCTTGCTCTCGCCGGCCAGCGCCTTGGCGAGCAGCGTCTTGCCGGTGCCGGGCGGGCCAACCAGCAACACGCCGCGCGGGGCGGACGCGCCCAGCTTCGCGTAGGCGGCCGGGTCGTGCATGAAAGCCTTCACGCGGTTGAGCGCCGCCTTCGCCTCGTCGTTGCCGATCGCGTCGGCGAACTGCGTGACCGGCCGCACGGCCAGCCGCGACGCGGCGCCGCCCTGCGCCGTCTGCAGGCGCGTGAGCATGAAGAAGCCGAAGACGACGGTCGCCAGCACGATCAGCGGCGACAGCGCGCCGGACAGGAAGTCGAGCAGGTGCTGGCTCTTCGTGCGGGGGTCGACGTCGACGCCCACCAGCGCGAAACCGCTCGCGGCGCCGCGCTCGGCGAGCCGATCGAGCGCGGTGCCGTTGCAGCCGAGCGGCGTGCACCCGGGCACGTTCACGCTCGCCTTGGCGCCGTCCTTCAGCGTGTACAGCACCAGTCCCGGATGGGCGTTGGCCAGCGCGACCGCGGCGAGCCGGCCGGCGTCGGCCGCCTTCAGGAAATCCGACACGCTGCGCTGGTTCGACAGCCACGCCTCGGGCGCCTTCTCGAACCGCAACGCATCGGGGCTCTTGCGGTCGTCGGCCTCGCGCGCGGCCTCTTGGCTCAACAGCAGGAAGCCGGCCACGGCCAGCGCCGCCGCCAGGAACGCGATCGGAATACGCGGATTGGCGCGGGCGCGTTGCAGGAGTTTCTTCGCTGAGGTCATGAGGTGGGCGGTGGGTGGAGTCGGAGCGCTCCGCGGGTTTCGCAGATCGCCAGCCTCCATTGGAGCTCCGCGCGGGACGAAGTTCCGGCGGAAAAACCGCGGATTGCGCCGTCAAATCCGACGCCGGGACGGCGGCCGGCTCGCGGCGGGCGACGATGCAACGCGACGGGCGGCGGCATTCCGAGCGCC
>JBEVLR010000260.1:0-11102 GCA_040509075.1 Burkholderiaceae bacterium
ACGGCGGCGCGGACATCGGCGTGGCGGGCAAGGACGTGCTGCTCGAATCGGGCCTGCAAGGGCTCTACCAGCCGCTCGACCTGAACGTCGCGCGCTGCCGCATGAGCGTCGCCGTGCGCGACGACTTCGACTACGAGGCGGCCGTCAGGCAAGGCTCGCGCATCCGCGTCGCCACCAAATACACGGCCGTCGCGCGCCAGCATTTCGCCGACAAGGGCGTGCACGTCGACCTGATCAAGCTGTACGGGTCGATGGAGCTGGCGCCGCTGACGGGCCTGGCCGACGCGATCGTCGACCTGGTGTCCACCGGCTCGACGCTGAAGGCGAACAACCTCGTCGAGGTCGAACGCATCATGGACATCTCGTCGCGCCTCGTCGTGAACCAGGCGGCGCTGAAGCTCAAGCGCGAGCGCATCCGGGCGCTGATCGACGCGTTCGCGTCGGCCATCGGCCGGCGGCCCTGAACGCGGGCGGAGCCGCGGCGAGCAGGCCTCCTCCCCAGTCCCCCCATTCCACCCCAGCCGCCCGTCGCGGGCATTCCACCATGCCGGTCCAAATCCGCCAGCTCCGCACCACCGCCTCCGATTTCGAAGCCGAGTTCGCGAAGCTGCGCCATTGGTCGGCCGAGGCCGACCTGGCGATCGAAGAGCGCGTCGAGGCGATCCTCGCGGACGTCCGCGCGCGCGGCGACGCCGCGGTGCTGGAATACACCGTCCGATTCGACGGCGTCGCGGCCGCGTCGGTCGCCGCGCTCGAATTGACCCGCGACGAACTGAAAGCGGCCTTCGACGCGATCACGCCGGCGCAGCGCCGGGCGCTCGAGTCCGCCGCGCGCCGGGTGCGCGGTTACCACGAGCGCCAACTGCAGGCCTGCGGCCTCAGCTGGCAATACCGCGACGAAGACGGCACGCTGCTGGGCCAGAAGGTGACGCCGCTCGATCGCGTGGGCATCTACGTGCCGGGAGGCAAGGCGGCGTATCCGTCCAGCGTGCTGATGAGCGCGCTGCCCGCGCACGTGGCCGGCGTCGGCGAGATCGTGATGGTCGTGCCCACGCCGCGCGGCGAGCGCAATGCGCTGGTGCTGGCCGCGGCCTACGTGGCCGGCGTGCATCGCGCGTTCACGGTCGGCGGCGCGCAAGCCGTCGGCGCGCTCGCCTACGGCACCGCCGCGATCCCCGCCGTCGACAAAATCACCGGCCCCGGCAACGCGTATGTCGCGAGCGCGAAACGACGAGTGTTCGGCCAGGTCGGCATCGACATGATCGCCGGCCCGAGCGAGATCCTCGTGATCGCCGACGGCACCACGCCGCCCGACTGGGTCGCGATGGACTTGTTCAGCCAGGCCGAGCACGACGAACTGGCGCAGGCGATCCTGCTGTGCCCGGACGCCGGCTATCTGGCGGAGGTCGGGGCGGCGATCGATCGCCTGATCGGCGAGCTGCCGCGCCAGGAGGTCATCCGCGCGTCCCTCGAGGGCCGGGGAGCGCTGATCCACACGCGCTCGATGGAGGAAGCGTGCGAGATCAGCAACCGGATCGCGCCGGAACACCTGGAAGTGAGCAGCGACCGCCCCGAGCGCTGGGAACCGCTGCTGCGGCACGCCGGCGCGATCTTCCTCGGCGCCTACACCAGCGAGAGCTTGGGCGACTACTGCGCCGGCCCCAACCACGTGCTGCCGACCTCGGGCACGGCCCGCTTTTCCTCGCCGCTGGGCGTCTACGATTTCCAAAAGCGCAGCAGCCTGATCCAGGTCAGCGAAGCGGGCGCCGGCGTGCTTGGCCCGATCGCGGCCGAGCTGGCTCACGGTGAAGGCCTGCAGGCCCATGCGCGGGCGGCGGAAATGCGGTTCAAAAAAGCGTGATCAGCATTGACGCGAACTTCGTGGCGCACGAAAATAGTGATCCACGAAGTTCGTGGGTCGCTTTGCGTCGGAGCGCCTCGAGATGAAAAACGTCACCGTCACGATGGAAGACCAGGTCGCCGATTGGGCCCGGATGGAAGCCGCGCGCCGCAACACCAGCGTCTCGCGGCTGATCGGCGAACTGTTGGCCGAGAAGATGCGGCACGACGACGCCTACGAACGAGCGATGCAGGACTGGTTCAGCCGCGAGCGTTCCTGGGCATCGAATGGCCAACCCATCGCCCGGGAAGAACTCCATGACCGCGGTATTCGTTGATACGAACGTCCTCATCCACGGCGAGGACGGCGCGTCGGCCGAAAAGCATGCGCGCGCGAACGCGTGGCTGGCGGCGCTTTGGCAGCGCCGGCTGGGTCGCCTCTCGACGCAGGTGCTCAACGAGTTCTACATCAATGTGACCCAGAAGGCCGAGCCTGCGATGCCGCCGGGCGATGCGCGCGCCGAAGTCCGCCGGTACCAGCGCTGGCAGCCGTGGGCGATCGATCACGCAACGGTGGAATCCGCCTGGTCCGTGGAAAGCCGGTTCGGCTTCAATTACTGGGATTCGCTGATCGTCGCCGCCGCGCAGGCGCAGGGATGCCGCTTCCTGCTGTCCGAGGGCCTGCAGCATGCGCAGCAAATAGACAGTGTCCAAGTGCTGAATCCGTTCCTGGTCGGCCCCGAAATATTGGACAGTGGGACACCCTCCTTATGAACGCGACCCTTTCCGACCGCATGTCCCGCGTCCTGCGCGCCGACATCCAGGGCATGCACGGCTACGCGGTGCAACCGAGCGCCGGCCTGGTCAAGGTCGACACGATGGAGAACCCGTTCCGCCTGCCGGCCGCGCTGCGCCGCGCGCTCGGCGAGCGGCTCGCCGAGGTCGCGCTGAACCGCTATCCGGCCGAGCGCGGCGACGTGCTGCGCGCCGAGCTCGCCAAGCACGCGGACATGCCCGCCGGTTGCGGCCTCATGCTGGGCAACGGCTCGGACGAGCTGATCAGCCTGCTGACGCTGGCCGCCGACGTCCCCGGCAACTGCGTGGTCGCGCCGCTGCCGGGTTTCGTGATGTACGAGATGTCCGCCAGGCTGCAGGGCCTGAAGTTCGTCGGCGTGCCGCTGACCCCGGATTTCGAGCTCGACGGCGCCGCGATGCTCGCCGCCATCCGCGAGCATCGGCCGGCGCTGCTGTACCTCGCCTACCCGAACAACCCGACCGCCAACCTGTGGAACGACGACGTCCTAGACGCGGTGATCGAGGCGGCGCCCGGCCTGGTGGTCATCGACGAGGCCTATCAGCCGTTCGCCGCGCGCGATTCGCTGGCGCGGCTGCGCCGCCACGAACACGTGCTGCTGATGCGCACGATGAGCAAGTTCGGCCTGGCCGGCGTCCGCATCGGCTACCTGATGGGCCGCGAGCCGCTGATCGCCGAGCTCGACAAGCTGCGGCCGCCGTTCAACGTCAGCGTGCTCAATTGCGAAGCCGCGCTGTTCGCGCTCGAACACGTCGCCGAATACGCGGCGCAGGCCGCGACGATCCGCGCCGAGCGCGAGCGACTGGCCGCCGCGATCGCCGCCTTGCCCGGCGCGCATCCTCATCCGAGCGAGGCCAACATGATCCTGGTGCGCGTGCCCGATTCGAAACGCGTGTTCGAAGGCATGAAGGCGCGCGGCGTCCTGGTCAAGGACGTCTCCGGCCTGCACCCGCTGCTCGCGGATTGCATCCGCATCACGATCGGCACCCCCGACGAAAACCCGTTGACGCTCGCCGCGCTGCGCGGCGCGCTGCAAGATGTCCAGACCGCGGAAAGCAAGACCGAATGAGGCACACTCCGTCATCCCCGCGGGCCGAGCGCCGGCCCGCCCTCCGTGCGGCGCATGCGGCGCCGCACCCGGCGCGCGAGGGGTCGTCATGAACCCCCGCATCGCCGCCGTCCAGCGGGACACCAAGGAAACGAAGATCCGCGTGCGCGTGAACCTCGACGGCACCGGCGCCGCCACGCTCGAGACCGGCATCGGCTTCTTCGACCACATGCTCGACCAGATCGCCCGCCACGGCCTGATCGACCTGCAGGTGCACGCCGAGGGCGACCTCCACATCGACGGCCACCACACCGTCGAGGACGTGGGCATCACCCTCGGCCAGGCGGTTGCGCAGGCGGTCGGCGACAAGAAGGGGCTGACCCGCTACGGCCATGCCTATGTGCCGCTGGACGAAGCGCTGTCGCGCGTGGTCGTCGATTTCTGCGGCCGGCCGGGCCTGCACATGGACGTCGCCTTCAAAGCCGGCATGATCGGCGCGTTCGACACCCAGCTCGCCTTCGAGTTCTTCCAGGGGTTCTCGAACCACGCGGGCGTGGCGCTGCACATCGACAACCTGAAGGGCCACAACGCGCACCACCAATGCGAGACGATCTTCAAGGCCTTCGGCCGCGCGCTGCGGATGGCGCTGACCTTGGACGAGCGTTCGCCGGGCGTGATTCCGTCGACGAAGGGGTCGCTGTGACCGCGGGGGCCGGGCGGATGGGGCGGCGTCCGAGGGGTTCCAAGGCCGGGGCGGCGCGGACGTCCGGGAGGCCGTCGTGACCGTCGCCGTGATCGACTACGGCATGGGCAACCTGAAATCGGTGTCGCAGGCCGTGATCCGCGCGGCGCAGGGCAGCGGCGTCGACGTGGTCATCACCCGGGATGCCTCCGAGGTGTTCGCCGCCGACCGGATCGTGCTGCCCGGCCAGGGCGCGATCCGCGATTGCATGCGCGAGCTGCGCGCCTGCGGCATGCGGGACGCCGTGCTCGACGCCGCCGCGCGCAAGCCGATGCTGGGCGTGTGCGTCGGCATGCAGATGCTGCTCGACCACAGCGAAGAGCAGGACACGCCCGGCCTCGGCCTCATCCCCGGCCGCGTGCGCCGCTTCCAGCTGCACGGCCGCGTCCAGGGCGACGGCAGCCGCTACAAGGTGCCGCAGATGGGCTGGAACCGCGTCCGCCAGGACCTGGCCCATCCGCTGTGGGCCGGCGTGCCCGACGACAGCTGGTTCTATTTCGTGCACAGCTTCTACGCCGCCCCGTCGGACGCCCGCCACAGCGCGGGTTCGACGGAATACGGCGAACGCTTTACCTCTGCCGTGGCGCGGGATAATATTTTCGCGACCCAATTCCACCCCGAAAAGAGCGCCGACCTCGGTCTGCAGCTCTACCGCAACTTCCTGCACTGGATGCCCTGACGGGCCTGCGCCATGCTGTTGATTCCCGCGATCGATCTGAAGGACGGCCACTGCGTTCGACTCGAACAAGGCGACATGTCCGCTTCCACCAGTTTCGGGGACGACCCCGCCGCGATGGCGCGACGATGGTTGGCCGCGGGCGCCCGGCGGCTGCATTTGGTCGACCTCAACGGCGCGTTCGCCGGCAAACCGGTCAATGAGTCGGCGGTGAAGGCGATCATCAAGGAAATCGGCAACGAGATCCCGATCCAGCTCGGCGGCGGCATCCGCGACCTCGACACGATCGAGCGCTACCTCGACGACGGCCTCAGCTACATCATCATCGGCACCGCCGCGGTGAAGAGCCCGGGCTTCCTGAAGGACGCCTGCACGGCGTTCGGCGGCCACATCATCGTCGGCCTCGACGCGAAGGACGGCAAGGTCGCCACCGACGGCTGGAGCAAGCTCACCGGCCATGAGGTGGTCGACCTCGCCAAGAAGTTCCAGGACTACGGCGTCGAAGGCGTGATCTACACCGACATCGGCCGCGACGGCATGCTCACCGGCCTCAACATCGAGGCCACCGTCAAGCTCGCCCAGGCGTTGACGATCCCGGTCATCGCCTCCGGCGGCCTCGCGGGCATCGCCGACATCGAGCAGCTGTGCGCGGTCGAGGGCGATGGCGTGGAAGGCGTCATCTGCGGGCGTTCGATCTACACCGGCGCGCTCGATTTCGCGCTGGCGCAGGCGCGCGCCGACGAACTGCTCGACGCCGGGTGATCCCCCATTGCCCCGCGCGGACGTGCCGGTTTCATCCACGGGTTCTGACCTCATGCTCGCCAAACGAATCATCCCCTGCCTCGACGTGACCGGCGGCCGCGTCGTCAAAGGCGTCAATTTCGTCGAACTCCGGGATGCGGGGGATCCGGTCGAGATCGCGGCGCGCTACAACGAGCAGGGCGCCGACGAGCTGACCTTCCTCGACATCACCGCCACCAGCGACGCGCGCGGGCTCATCTTGCCGATCATCGAGGCGGTGGCGTCGCAGGTCTTCATCCCGCTGACGGTCGGCGGCGGCGTGCGCGAGGTCGCCGACGTGCGCCGGCTGCTGAACGCGGGCGCCGACAAGGTCAGCTTCAATTCCGCAGCCGTCGCGAACCCGCAGGTGATCGGCGACGCCTCGGAAAAATACGGCGCGCAATGCATCGTCGTGGCGATCGACGCGAAGCGCCGCGGCGCCCAAGACGCCGCCGCTCGCGGCGCGGGCTGGGACGTCTACACCCACGGCGGCCGCAGGAACACCGGGCTCGACGCCGTCGAGTGGGCGCGCGAAATGGCCCGGCGCGGCGCCGGTGAAATCTTGCTGACCAGCATGGACCGCGACGGCACGCGCGCCGGCTTCGATCTCGCGCTGACGCGGGCGGTCGCCGACGCGGTGACGGTGCCGGTGATCGCCTCCGGCGGCGTCGGGACGCTGGCCCACCTCGCCGACGGCGTGCAGCAGGGCGGTGCCGATGCGGTGCTCGCCGCCAGCATCTTCCACTACGGCGAGCACACCGTGGGCGAGGCCAAGGCGCTGATGGCGGCGCGCGGCATTCCCGTGCGGCAATGATGAAAAGTCCCGCCCGGCAGCCTGGACGACGCGCGGCCGCCCACGCGCCGCACGAGGTCCGCATCATCGGGGGCCAATGGCGCCGCAGCGTGCTGCCGGTGCCGGACCTGCCCGGCTTGCGGCCGACGCCCGCGCGCGTGCGCGAGACGCTGTTCAACTGGCTCGGCCAGGACCTGGCCGGCTGGCGCGTGCTCGACGCGTTCGCGGGCACGGGCGCGCTCGGTTTCGAGGCGGCGTCGCGCGGAGCCGGCGCCGTGGTGATGCTCGAGCGCGAGGCGCGTCTCGTGCACAAGCTCGGCCTGTCCTCGGCCAGGCTCGGGGCGACCGCCGTCACGGTGACGCAGGCAGACGCGCTGGCCTGGATGAAGCGTGCGCCGGCGCAGTTCGATCTCGTGTTCATCGATCCGCCGTTCGATGCCGACCTGTTCGAGCCGGCGTTGGCGGCCGCCCTGCCATGCGTGGTGCCGCAAGGTTGGATCTACCTCGAGGCGCCGGTCCGACTTGATGCCGGGCCGCTGGCCGAGCGCGGACTGGCGCTCCATCGGCATGCGCGTGCCGGCGCCGTGCACGCGCACCTGCTGCGAAGGGCCTGACCTGGCCGCGCCGACGCTTCCTCGGCCTTTCCATCAACGGCGCGTTCGGCGCGCCTTCCGCGCCGCGCGCCGACCCGCTGGCGCCCCGGCTGTGGAATGATCTCGACATCGCCATTCCAGGTGCCCTCCGACATCGAGGCCCGCTCATGCAAAAGCCGTTGACCGCCGTCTATCCAGGCACTTTCGATCCGATGACGCTCGGTCACCAGGATCTGGCGCGGCGCGCGAGCGCGCTGTTCCCGCGCTTGATCATCGCGGTCGCCGCGGGTCACCACAAGCGCACGATGTTCACGATCGCCGAAAGGCTGGAGATCGCGCGCGAGCTCGCCGCGCCCTACGACAACGTCGAAGTGGTCGCCTTCCGTGGCTTGCTGCGCGACTTCGTCGTGGCCAACGAGGGCCGGGTCGTGGTGCGCGGCCTGCGCGCCGTCAGCGACTTCGAATACGAGTTTCAGATGGCCGGCATGAATCGCCAGTTGATGCCTGACGTCGAAACGCTTTTCCTGACGCCGTCCGACCAATACCAGTTCATCAGCGGCACTTTCGTCCGCGAAATTGCCGTTCTCGGCGGTGATGTCTCGAAATTCGTGGCACCTTTGGTGTTGTCGAAGTTAAAAGATCGGATTTCCGAAAAATGACGGCTCCCACGCTCACTGCGTTCGCTGCCCCCCGAGGGGGCGCTCCGCGTACGGCCCGGTGGAGCCGGATCCGCCGCTGCTTGGCGCAGAAGGTTTCCGCATGGCCTTGATGATCACGGACGAGTGCATCAATTGCGATGTCTGCGAGCCCGAATGTCCGAACCAGGCCATTTCGATGGGCGCGGACTATTACGTGATCGAGCCGAGCAGGTGCACCGAGTGCGTGGGCCATTACGACACGCCCCAATGCGTGGTGGTGTGCCCGGTCGAATGCATTCCGATGAATCCGGACCATGTCGAATCGCGTGATCAGTTGATGATCAAGTACCGGGGCTTGCTGGGGCTCGACGGGAATGCGGCGGCGGCGGATCCGTCTCCGATCGCGCCGCCGGCTGCTTCGGCGGCGGACGAATAGGCCTCTCCCGGAAGCCGCCTGGCGTTCCGTGGCGCGCACGCGGCGTTTCGGGCTTGGCGATCCTGGACGACCCGGCCGCCTGCGGGAGCGGGCGTCTTCGAACCGCCGGCCGAAGCGCGCAAGGCGACCTGACGCCCGCGGTGCGAGTGCTTTCGGGCCGCCGGGCGGCGCTCATTTCACGGCCCTGAAGGTGGTGGCCGCGGATGCCCGGCCAGACGGCTTGGCGATCCGGCGCCGCGATGGCTGGATCGGGCAGGCCGCAGGCGGTGCCGGTACACAGGCTCGGCTGGTCTGCGGGCGTGCTTTCTCGGGCACCCGGGGCGGCGGCGCCTCTCGTTCACGCCGCTCGGCTTCCAGCCATGCGGCCAGACGCCGGTCGCGCGCGGCGACATCCTCGGCCTGCCGGTGTTGCAACGCCGTGCGCGGATCGCGGACGTCGATCGGCGGCGTCGCGCCGCAGGGGCGGGGCGAATAGCTGTCGCCGCAGCGGTAGATTCGCTCGTCGCTCGGCGGCGGCGGGGAAAACGCGTGCGCGGCCGGCATCAGGTCTGCGGCGGCCGGCGCCGCGGTCGCCGGATGTGGAGGCGACGCGGCATGCGCATCGCGCGCGGCTGCGGGGCGGCAATCCATGACGCTGGCCACGAACAGCACCGCCGATGCGAACCCCGCGCGAAACCGCGACACGCGCGGGAGCGGCGGGGACGGATGCCCCTGCGCCGATGCGCCGCGCGAGACGGGAGGTGGAGAAAGCTTCGTCGATTCGATCGTCACTCTACGGGCTCCTGCGTGCCGGCCGCAGCCGGACCCGCAGGGCTCGCAGGGGAGTTGGCCGACGGCATGGCCGCAGGCCCGAGCGACGCTGCCGCGGCCGCGATCGGCAGGATCGCGGGACGCGGCGGCTTCGGGCGCGGCGGCTTGGCGTGGATTTTCATCATCGCCTGGTCCATCTGGCCCGCCAGCAGCAGATCCAGGGCTTTCAGGCTGTCGTCGACATTCGCGTCGATTGCGAGGCGCTCGGCGGCGGGCGGTTTGCGCAGCACGTAGGCCGCGACTTCTTCGCGCACGCCGGGGTGGCCGATTCCGAGGCGAAGCCGCCAGAAATCCGGCGTGCCGAGCTGCGCTTGGATGTCCTTGACGCCGTTGTGCCCGCCCGCGCCCCCGCCTTTCTTGAGCTTCATCTGGCCGGGGCCGAGGTCGAGCTCATCGTGCACGATCAGGATCTCGTCGGGCAGGATCTTGAAGAAACGCGCGAGCGGCGCGACGGCCTTGCCCGACAGGTTCATGTAGGTCAGCGGCTGCAGCAGCCACGCCGGTCCTTCGGGCCGGTTCACGCGCGAGACGAAGCCATGGTATTTCGGGTCGTGCGCCATCGCGCCGCCGAGGAGGCGCACTGCCTGGTCGACCCACCAGAAGCCGGCGTTGTGGCGGGTGTCTTCGTATTCCGCCCCGGGGTTGCCGAGGCCGACGATCAATCGAATCATCGGCCGATTTTATCGATGCGTCGGGGGCGTCGCCGCGCCGCTAGAATGCGGACGTCGCGCGAACGCGAACTCGCGCAGCGCGCGGACGCACCCGCCGGGTCGATGCCGCGCGCCGTGCGGCACGGCGCGCGCCGCATCGAAACGTTTCCCATGCCGCCCCGTCTCGCCGTCCTGCCGCAATACCTGTTGCCCAAGCGGGCGCTCACCGTGTTCGCGGGCTGGGTCGCCGGCGGGCGCTGGGGTCCGCTCACGACGTGGATCATCCGCGACTTCATCGCCCGCTACGGCGTGGACATGGCCGAGGCGGTCGAGGCGGACGCCGCGCGCTACGAGACCTTCAACGCGTTCTTCACGCGCTCGCTCAGGCCCGGCGCGCGGCCGATCGCCGACGCCGACCTGATCTGTCCGGTCGACGGCGCGATCAGTCAGTTCGGATCCGTCGCCAAGCAGCGCATCTTCCAGGCCAAGGGGCACGACTTCACGACCGCCGCGCTGCTGGGCGGCGACGCCGCGCTCGCGCAATCGTTCGAGGACGGCAGCTTCGCGACGCTGTACCTGAGCCCGCGCGACTACCACCGCATCCACATGCCCTGCGACGGCCGCCTGACCCGGATGATCCACGTCCCGGGGGCGCTGTTTTCCGTCAACCCGACCACCGCGCGGGGCGTGCCGGGGCTGTTCGCGCGCAACGAGCGCGTCGTCTGCCTGTTCGACGGCGCGCGCGGGCCCTGGGCGCTGGTGCTGGTCGGCGCGACGATCGTCGGCAGCATGGAGACGGTCTGGCATGGCGTCGTCAATCCACCGCGCTCGCCCGAGCTGCGCGAGTGGCGCTACGACGGCCGGCCCGTCGAGCTGAAGAAGGGCGACGAGATGGGCCGCTTCCTGCTCGGCTCGACGGTCGTGGTGCTGTTCCCGAAAAGCGACCTGCGGTTCAACGGCGCGTGGGCGCCGGGCCGTCGGATCAGGCTGGGCGAGGCGATGGCGAACCACCCGCGTCGAACGGACGGACAGGGCTGAGCCGGCGTCCTGCGGCCGCTGCCGCCGCAAGGCGACCCGAGGGCCGCGATGCGGCGGCGCTTGCGATTCGAAGACCGCCAACGAAAAAACCCGCCGAAGCGGGTTTGCGGGGAATGACTGCGCCGCGGCGATCGCCGCGCGCGATCACTTCTTCTTGGCGGGCGCGGCGGCCGGAGCGGCGGCGGCGGCCTTGGCCGGAGCGGCCTTGCCGCCCTTGCCCTTGGCGGGCGCGGCGGCGGCGGCGG
>JBEVLR010000261.1:0-5645 GCA_040509075.1 Burkholderiaceae bacterium
CGCCGCCGAGGGTCGGGTTGCCGAACGCGTCGCCGCCCGGGGAGCGGGTCACGCCGCCGCCGTTCGGCGGCGATGCGGGGCCGGATCGGCCATATGGAACGAGCGGAGCGCGCCGAACGGCCCGGTCGCCGAACCAGGCCATCACCTCCTCAGACAAGACCAGGCGAGCGGAGCGGACGGAGCCGTCGCCGTTCGAGGCCTTGTTTTTCTCCAAGGCGCGCAATTCGCCGAGGACGGAATTCGCGGCCCCGAACGATCGCGTCGCCGCGCTCGATGAATGGGGCGAGCCCGGCGTCTCGTTCGTGGCCGCGGGCGAAGAAGCATCGGCGGGGGCGCGAGCGGCGGGAGCGGCGGGAGCGGTGTGCATGTCGGCGTCTTGTCGTGGATGGGTTCGATGGTCGGCCATCGCGGCGCGCGCGGGCGGGGTTTCGCGAAGTTTTGCGTCAACTTGCGAAACGACCCCGGCACCGGGACGCCGCCCGCGGCCCTCGATGCGAAGCCGGCCCCCCTTTGTCCCGGCGACGCCGCGGCGCCCGTGCGCCCTACTCCCCGCCGACCAGCCCGTTGCGGATCGCGTAGACCGTCAGTTCGGAATTGTTGGCCAGCCCCAGCTTCTCCAGCACGCGGGCGCGGTACACGCTGACGGTCTTCGGCGACAGCGTCAGCTCGCCGGCGATGTCCGACAGCCGCTTGCCCGACGCGATCATCACCAGCGTCTGCAGCTCGCGGTCGGACAGCTTCTCGTGCGCGTGCGCCACTTCCGGCGTCGTCAGGCTCTCGACCAGCATCTGGGCGATGTCGGGCGTCACGAACTTGCGTCCTTGCGACACCGTGCGCACCGCCTGCACCAGTTGCTGCGGATCGCCGCCCTTGTTCACGTAGCCGTAGGCGCCCGCGCGCAGCGCGCGGATCGCGTACTGGTCTTCCGGGTACATGCTGCAGATCAGCACCTTCATCAGCGCCCCTTCGTCGCGCAGCACCGCGAGCACGTCGAGGCCGCTGCGGCCGGGCATGTTGATGTCGAGCACCAGCACGTCGCAGGCCTGCGCGCGCAGCAGCGTGCGCAGCTCGGGATAGTCGCCCGCCTCGCCGACGACCTCGATGTCGGGCGCGTCGGACAGCGTGTCGCGGATGCCGCGCCGGATCAGCGCGTGGTCGTCGCACAGGATGACGCGAATCATAGGGATCCCCAGACAGACGACGACGTGCCGTCGCGATGGCCGTCGGCGCCGTCGCCGGCCTCCGCCCCGGAATCGGCGCCGTCGGCGGCGCCGGCCAGCGGCACCGACAGGATGAGGGTCGTGCCCTGCGCGCCGCCGGACAGGTCGACCCAGCCGCCCACCGTCGACGCGCGCTCGTGCAAGCCGCGCAGGCCGAAGCTGCGCGCCTTGCCCAGGTCGGCGCCGCGCAAGCCGCGGCCGTTGTCGCTGATTTCCAGCGACAGCACGCCGCCGGCGAGCGACAGGTCGACGCCGACCCGGGTCGCGCCGGCGTGTTTCGTGATGTTGGTCAGCGCTTCCTGCGCGGTGCGGTACGCCACCAGCGGCACGCCGGGCGGCAGCTGCAGCGTCTCGTGGCTGGTGCGGAACCCGCACGCCACGCCCGTGCGCTTCTCGAAGCGGGCGGCCATCCATTGCAGCGCGGCGACCAGGCCCTGATCGAGGATCGCGGGGTGGAGGTTGTGCATGATCCGCTTGCTCGACTCGATCGCGTGCGACACCACCTCGAGCGCCGCCTGGGCGCGCTGGCCCACCTCGGGGTCGGTCGAATGGCGCGCGATCCACGCGATGTCGAACTTCAGCGCGGTCAGGGATCCGCCCACGTCGTCGTGGATCTCGCGCGCGATCGCGGCGCGTTCCATGTCGACGCTGGTCTGCAGGTGCTGGGCCAGCTCCGACAGGCGCCGGCGCGATTGCGCGAGTTCGCGGTCGGCCGCGACGCGCGCGCGGCGCGCCTCGTGCGCGTCGATCGCATGCTCGACGGCCGGCGCCAGGCGGGCGAGATTGGCCTTCAGCAGGTAATCGCTGGCGCCGTTGCGCATCGCCTCGACCGCGACGTCCTCCCCGATCTCGCCCGAAACCAGGATGAACGGCAGCGGCGGCTCGGACGCCATGACGATCTCCAGCGCGGCCAGGCCCGAAAAGCCGGGCACGTTGAAGTCGGACAGCACGATGTCCCACGGCGATTCGAGCGCGGCGCGGAAGGCCGGCTCGCAATCCACGCGCACCGCCTCGACCTGCAGGCCGCCGCGGCGCAGGTGCGCCATCTCGAGCGCATGGTCGAGCTCGGAATCCTCCAGGTGCAGCACGCGCAAGGGCGCCTGCCGCGCAGGCGTGGATGGGGACGACATGGCCGCAGTATCGCGCACCGGCCGGCCGCGGCGGGAAAACGCGCGCATGCGGAGATTTGGTGAGAAATGGAACGCTATTTGTCCGGTGATCGGCTCAATGCCGGGCCGACGGCTGCCGAAGAATCAGACGCAATCTCGGGGGAATCGAGCGTCAGCAGGCGCCTGCCCGAAACACAACACCTTGCTTGGAGCCACGATGCCGACGAGTGACGACCAGAATCCATCGCCCGGAGGGGGCCTGCCGCTCGTGGCGGCGGCCGACCTGCAGGATCACCTGATGGTCGCCTCGCACGATCTGGAGCGCCTGCAGCGCCTGCTCGAAGACGCCGGCGAAGCGCTGATGGGGCATTTCTGCGGCGCATCGAACCAGATGAACGTGCTCAGGGACGAAGCGCCGAAGGTCAACCTCGACCTCGCGCCGATCCGCGACGCCCTGCAGAGCCTGGCCGGCGCGATCACCGCCCTGCAGTTCCAGGACATGGCCGCGCAACTGATCGCGCACACGCAGCGGCGGCTGCGCAACTGCGCCGACCGGATCGCGCGCGACGCCATGGGCGACGACGAGGACGGCGCCGCCATCGTCGAAGACGGCCCGATGCGGCCCAACCCGGTGACTCAGGACGAAATGGACGCCGGCTCCATCGACCTGTTCTGACCCCCCAATTCCAGCCCAATCCAAGATCTCCGGAGAACTGCAAATGCACACGATCCTCGCTGTGGACGATTCCCCTTCGATGCGCCAGATGGTGGCGTTCACCCTGAAGAACGCAGGTTTCAACGTGATCGAGGCCGTCGACGGCCAGGACGCGTTCGAGAAGTCGTCGCAGCGCGACTACAACCTGGTGCTGACCGACCAGAACATGCCGCGCATGGACGGCATCAGCCTGACCAAGAAGCTGCGCGAGAACCCGAAATTCAAGGCCACGCCGATCCTGATCCTGACCACCGAATCGAGCGACCAGATGAAGATGGCCGGCCGCGCGGCGGGCGCCACCGGCTGGCTCGTGAAGCCTTTCGATCCGGCCAAGCTGATCGAGGTCATCGGCAAGGTCGTGCGCTGAGCGCCGCACCGCGGGCCGATCGACGGACATTCCCCTTCCGCTGGACGAGGGCGGCAACGAGAACCGGTTTCAGGAGTATGAGTCATGGGTGAGATGGTCAACAGCGGCAGCTCGTCTGCCGGCATCGATCTGAGTCAGTTCTACCAGGTGTTCTTCGAAGAGGCCGGAGAAAACCTGGAACAGATGGAGCAGCGGCTCCTCGAGCTGAACGTCGATGCGCCGGACGACGAGGAGATGAACGCGATCTTCCGCTGCGCCCACTCCGTCAAGGGCGGCGCGGCCACGTTTGGGTTCTCCGACGTCGCGGCGCTGACGCACCAGATGGAGACGCTGCTGGACAAGCTGCGGCGCCACGAGCTGACGCCGACGTCGCAGATGGTGGACGTGCTGCTCGCCGCCGGCGACGCGCTGAAGGCGCAGCTCGCGGTGCACCAGGGATCGGCCAGCGCCGCGCCCGACACCAGCGACCTGCTCGCCAACATCCGAGCGCTCGCCGAAGGCCAGGTGCCCGCGGTCGCCGCCAAGGCGGCCGCGCCGGTCGAGGCGGTCACGAGCCCGACGCTGAAGTCCATGCCCGTGCCCAAGGCGGTCGCGCGGGCGCTCGAACTGGTCGTCGGCCCGCTCGAGCAACCGGAGACGGTCGACCAGCTGAGCGAGCTGTTCAGCGAGATCGAGGACCTCGGCACGATCGAGCCGCTGGACGGCGGCCGCGCCGCGGACGGCATGCGCCGCTTCCGCGTGGTGACCACCACCTCCGACAGCGACCTGCTGGACTTGTTCACCTTCCACGTGGCGCGCGAGCTGATCCAGCTGCGCCCCGCCGATCCGGGCTTCGGCTTCTTCCCCGAAAACGCCGGCGCGCCGCCGGAGGAAGTGCCCCCCAAGCCGGGTTACGGATTCTTCGATCCGCTGCCCGAGGGCGCCGCGCCCGCCGCCGCCGCGCCGGCGCCCGCCTCCGAACCCGGCGAGGGCGCCGCCGCGCCGGTCGCCGCCGCCGCGAAGGCGCCGGCCAAGGCGGCCGAGAAAACCGGCGCGGCCGGGCCGGATCAGGCCACGCTGCGGGTGTCGATCGAAAAGGTCGACCAACTGATCAACCTGGTCGGCGAACTGGTGATCACGCAGGCGATGCTGGCCCAGAACAGCCGCGAAGGCCAATTGAACCAGCAGCTGCTGGCGGGCCTGACCGATCTCGAACGCAACACCCGCGACCTCCAGGAAGCGGTCATGTCGATCCGGATGATCCCGATGTCGATGGTGTTCAACCGCTTCCCGCGCATGCTGCGCGACCTCGCCGCGAAGCTCGACAAGAAGGTCGAACTGGTGACGCAGGGCGAAGCCACCGAACTGGACAAGAGCCTGGTCGAGAAGATCACCGACCCGCTGACCCACCTGGTGCGCAATTCCTGCGACCACGGCATCGAGCTGCCGGCCGACCGCCTCGCCAAGGGCAAGCCCGAGCACGGCACGATCACGCTGGTCGCGTCGCACCAGGGCGGCTCGATCGTCATCGAAGTGGGCGGCGACGGCCGCGGCCGGTGGCGCCGGAAGCAGATCGACAAGGCGCGCGAGCGCGGCATCGACGCGCCCGACTCGATGACCGACCAGGAGGTCTACGCGCTGATCTTCGCGCCCGGCTTCTCGACGGCCGACCAGGTGACGGACGTGTCCGGGCGCGGCGTCGGCATGGACGTGGTCAAGAAGAACATCACCTCGCTCGGCGGCACGGTGGAGATCGATTCGGCGGAAGGCTACGGCATGAGCGTGAAAGTGCGCCTGCCGCTGACGCTCGCCATCATGGACGGCATGAGCATCGGGGTCGGCGACGAGTGCTACATCCTGCCGCTCGCGTCCGTCGTCGAATCGTTCCAGGTCGCGCCGGGCATGGTCAAGACGATCGGCGGCTCCGGCCGCGTGGTCGAGGTGCGCGACGAGTTCATGCCGGTCGTCGATCTCGAACGGGTGTTCGAAGTGCCGCGCTTCGATTTCGAGCACGTCAGCAACATCATGGTGGTCGTCGAGGCCGAGGGCTCGCGCGTCGCGCTGCTCGTCGACGAGCTGCTGGGCCAGCAACAGGTCGTCGTGAAGAACCTCGAGGCGAACTACCGCAAGGTGCAGGACGTGTCGGGCGCCACCATCATGGGCGACGGCCGCGTCGCCCTGATCCTGGACGTCTCCGCCCTGGTGCGCCGCTCGCGCCACTAAGGAAATCGCCCGCCAGGCCGAAATCCCTCGTA
>JBEVLR010000262.1:0-10421 GCA_040509075.1 Burkholderiaceae bacterium
GGGCCGCGAGCGGCCCGTCCCAATCGCACCAGTCGCGCCCTCCGCCCGGGCGATCTTGCTCGGCGAGCGCCATGAACAGCGCGAAGTCGGGGAGCCAGCCCATGTTCGCGGCGCGGAACGCCTCCAGGTCGGCGCGCTCGTCGGCGCTCGCCCGCTGCGCGAAGCGGGCTGCCGCAAGGGCGAGCCGTTCCATGCGCCAAGGCGTGACGGCGTCGAAATCGACGCGGCGGCCATCGAAGGCCGGTGTCGCCTGGAAGTCGCCGTCCTCCAGCCAGCCGCGCGCCTGCAGCTCGCCGAGGTCGACCAGCAGCACGTTGCCGGCGAACGCCGACGTGCTCATGTAGGGCGAATTGCCCGGCCCGACGTTGCCCAGCGGGAGGATCTGCCACAGCTGCTGGCCGGCGGCGACGAGCCAATCGACGAAATGGCGGGCCGACGCGCCCAGATCGCCCGAACCGTATGGGCCGGGCAGCGAAGTCGGATGCAGCAAGATGCCGCTGGCGCGGGGCAAACGCATGGCTCGGGCTCTCCGTGTCAAACCGGTGCGATCGGCCGGGGATCCGCATCGGGCGACGGAACCTCGTGATCCTCGAAGGGCATGGTTCCCATGCGGGCCTGCATATCGTCGATGCGGCCTCGCGTCGGCGCGACGAGGCCTTCAGGCAACTTCCCGATGCTGGAAGCGCAGCGCTTGGCCACCAGGTTGTAGGCGTCCTTGTCGCCCTGCGCCAGCTGGAAGACGACATAGGCGCCGACGAGCGCGTCCGCCATCTGTCGCGCCGGCAGGGCGGACGCGGCGGCTTCGAGTTCGAGGAAGATCGTCTCGGTGACGGGATCGCGCAGGGTCGTCCTGGTCTTGGGGCGCATCTTCGCGGCCTGGACGAAAAGCTCCCCGATCTGCCGGCCCGCATCGTCGGCCGGCGTCGCCAAGCCGCGCAACTTCTTGCGCATGATGCGGCCCACCGCATCCTTGAACTTGCCTTGGAGCTCGCCCGCGTCGACCGCATCGTGGTGGAGCGACCTGTGGGCGCATCGGATCGCGAAGTTCTGCCGCTTCAGGACTTCATCGATGCTGGGCCGGTCGCGAGGAGGAAATCCGGCGGCGCCCGCCGGCTGGAGGGCGAGCAGTTGCCGGTCGATCGCGTCGTGCAACTCTTCGATGCGCTTCGAAAACGCGATGCGCCGCGAGGGAGCCGGCGAACTCTGCAACACGTTGCCGTAATCGGCCGCCATGCGCGACAAAATCGTGACCCCCGACAGCGATGGCGGGGCGTCCATCAATTGACGGGGCCACCAGCCGAGCTTCGCCTCGTCGATCGACGGCTTCCCGGGGAACCACTCGACGACGCGATCGTCGTCCGAATTTTGCGGCAACGCGCGTTCGATCGCCGAATCAAAAGAGTCGCGGCCGGGATCCCGCCCGGTCGACGAGGTGTCCATGGCCCGCTCAAAGCCGGTCTTCCGGAGGGTGGCCGCGTCGTCCCTCACCGGCGGCAACGTGGGCGAGTCCAGCGTATCGCCGCCGGACGTTCTCGACGTGGAACCCGGCGACCCGGGCAGCGCCGTTTCGCCGATCTTCGCGCGGGTCGACGCCGGCCGACCGACCTCGATGCCCAGGCGGGGCGATGCAGCGGCATTTTCCTGAACCGTCCGGAGCGGCCGGTCATCGGCTCGCGCCCCCGATTCCGCTCCCAAAGAAGACGCCGTCATGGACGATTGCGGCGAACCGCGTTGGAGGGTCATGTTGGGCAACCGCACTTTTTCGTCTTCGAACAGCGACCCTGCCCGATCAAACATGGCTTCGATGCGTTCGGCCGTCTTGTCGGCCAGCTCTTTGGGCAAGTCCTCGAGCTCCGCCACGTAGTTTTTGGCGATCTTTTTGTAAGTGGCCCTGTGTTTCTCCGTGAAGAGGGCATGGAAGCCGACGAACGCGTCCGACATCTGTGCGGGGCTCAAGGATTTGGCGCCGTGGACGAGCTTATCGAAAATAAGTTCGATGTGCAGGAGGCGATCCTCGAGGATATCGTCGCTGATTTCGGTCCGCGCGGCTTGCACGAAGAGCTCCGCGATCTGGCGGCCGGCGCTGAGGGGGGGCTTCATCGGAACCAGCAGGTCGCCGCGCATGACCCGGCGCAAGGCCTTGTCGAATTTTTCGATCACGTCGCCCCCACGGACCGGGCCGTGGAGGAACGACCGATGCGCGCATCGGGCCGCGAAGTTCTGCTCCGTCAGGATGGTGGCGACGCACCGCAAGTCGGCCTCGGAGAGTTTGGCGGACCTGTCCGGCTTGATGGCGTTCAAGCACCGGTCGATCTCCACGTTCATCTCTTCGATCGCGCCGGCGAGCAGCAGGCGCTGCGCGGGATCCGGCAGGCGCTGCGTCAACTCGCCGAGGCTGGCGGCGAAGACCGACAGCAATCTGGCCCGTTCGAACGGCGACCCGATCCTGGAATCGGCCAGCCGCGTCGCTTGCTCGACCCATCCGCCGAGCTTCCGCCCGTCGATCGATGGCTGCTCGGACACGAATTTGAAGACCGGATGATCGACGGTCAAGGGCTCCCGCCCGACATCGGTCAGCAGCCGGGCGAGGGTTTCAGGGTACTGCGCCTTGCCGACGATGGTGCCGACCAAGGCCTTCACCTTGTCCAGGCTGTCGTCTCCGAAGCAATCTTCGTCCAGGGCCATCTGTATGTTTTGCAGCGCGCGCATCGCGTCGCCCAGCTCCTTTTCCGGCATGCATCCATACTTCGCCTGGCATCCCAAAATCAGTTTGGCGGCCTCCTGAAGAAACGGCCCGGGAGCCAACTTCGCCAAGTAGTTCCTCCCCGATCTCATCGAGCTCACGAGCCTCCGTTCGGCTTCGCACGCGTCCTGTCCAGGTTGATGCCTCGGCCCCGTCGACCATGCGACCTCGGCAAGGGCTTCAAGGGCTTCAAGGTCGCCGACGCGCGCGCCGTCATCCAGCGGCCGCAGTTTGGGCGAGACCGACGCCGGAAGGCGCGGCGAAGAATTCGAGTGGACGCCGCGCAAACCAGCCAGCGGAGTTTCACCAAGCTGGGAGCGGGTGGACGCCGATCGATCCGCGCCGGTCGCCTTCGGTCCATCGGCGTCACGCCGTCCTTGCGGCGGCTGCCCGGCGGCGACCTCCGGCGGAGCTTCCCGCGAAGGTGAAATTGTCCCCATATGATCCCTTTGTTGTCAGATGAGCAGTCCCGCCGGCGGCGACACCCTGGCGTCTTCGAACGACGTGTCCCCGCGCTGCGTCAGCTTGTCGATGCGACCGTTCACGAGCAATTGATCGAATTCCGGCAAATCGGCGATCAGGTCTTCGCATTCGGAAACGATCATCTCGAAGGTGTCTTCATCTCGTTCGGCGAGCGCGTAGAACGCGGAACTGCCGACGAGGGCGTCCACCCGCTGCCGGGCGGTCAACATGGCGATCCCCGAGACCAGGGTGCCGAAAACCTCCTGGATGACCGACTCGCGATCCGGCATGCCCTTTTCGACCTTGATCTCCATCCGCACCAGCTGGAGGAAGAGTTCGGCGATTTGCCGACCCGCGTCGTGCGCGGGCTTGATCGAATCCGGCAGGTTTTCCCTGAGGATGCGGACCAACGCGTGCTTGAACAGGGTATGCGCCTGATCGGCCATGACGACGCCGTGATGGAGCGATCGATGGGCGCACCGCAGCGCGAAGTTCTGCTCCGCCAAAACCGCGTCGACGCGGGGTCGATCGTCGGAAGAAAACCGGTCGCCGCCTGCCGGCAGGACGGCCTGCAGGCATTGATTGATCGTGGCGTGCATCGTCCGGATGCGCGCCACCAGCATGTGGCGCTGCGGGGGCGGCACGCGCTGCGTCAGCTCGCCGAGGGCCGCCGCGGCTGCGGACAACAATCGGGCTTGCCGCAGCGGCCCCGCCGACTGGAGCCTTCCCCGCAACTCGCGGCCCCATCCCTGCAGCGTTTTTTCGTCGATCGACTTGTGACCGACGATGAACTTGAACAGCGGATGATCGACGGTGGCCGTCAGCGGCGGGAAATCCGGGCTCATGCATCGGTCCAGGCTTTCTTCGAGGGTCGCTTCGCGCGCCTGCGCCGGGCCGGGCGAATCGCGTCCGGAGGACCGCCGGGCGTCGGCAGCCGGGTTCAGGGAAGCCTCCGACCCGCGGTCGGGCAATCCGGCGAGCGCGGTGTCGCCCAACTGCCGGCGAATCGAGGGCGCGCCGACGCCAGACGCGCGCGGTTCTTCGGATTTCTGTCGCGGCGGCGTGGCCTGCCCTTCCATGACCGGCGCGCCGCCGGACAAAGCGGGATCAGTCGAAAACGGCTCCATATACCCTTCCTTCGGTTGGTCGGGCAGGCTAAGCGAATCCGAAAGAAACCCTCGGTCCGGAACGAAGCGGAGCACGGATTTGCGAAGCGGCTTTCCGCGGGAGCGCATCGGACGCGACGCGGGCGAAGACGCGCATGGGATGCGGGCCGTCGCCGGGCGATGCGCGGCCTCGCCTCAAAGGCCCAATCCATGCCCGGCCGCGGCCAGCACGACCACGCTGCGCGCAGGCAGCGCGAACTTCTCGCCGCCAGCGCACCAGCGCCCGCCCATGCGGCGGTCGACCGTCTCCAGCACGATCTGCCAGGCGCCGCCCGGCAGCGGAAAATCGACGTCCCCGGCGCTCGCGTTCATCAACAGCAGCACCGGGGCGCGGGCGCGGGCCGGCTTGCCGATCAGGCAACCGAGCACGTAGCGGTCGGGTTGCTGCCAGTCCTCGCCCTGCATCGCGGCGCCGTCGGCGCGCAACCAGGCCAGGTCGAGCAGGCCGAGGCGGTCGGGCAGGCCGTCGTACCAGGTCGGCGCGAACGGGCCGGCCGCCTTGCGCAGCGCGATGAGGCGGCCGGTCAGCTCGATCAGGGCGTCGTCGGCGCGCGACCAGTCGAGCCAGGTCGTCTCGTCGTCATGGCAATACGGGTTGTTGTTGCCGCGCTGCGTGTGGCCGAATTCGTCGCCGGCGGCCAGCATCGGCGTGCCTTGCGACAGCAGCAGCGTCGCCAGCAGCGCGCGCCGCACGCGGTCGCGCACCGCGCCGATGGCGGGGTCGTCGGTCGGCCCTTCGGCGCCGAAGTTCGCGCTGTGGTTCTCGCCGTGCCCGTCCTGGTTGCCTTCCCCGTTCGCCTCGTTGTGGCGGCGTTCGTAGCTGACCAGGTCGGCGAGCGTGAAGCCGTCGTGCGAAACGACATAGTTGACCGATTCGACGGGCATGCGGCCCCCCGGCTGGAAGATGTCGGACGAGCCGCACAGCCGCAGCGCGAGATCGCCCCGCGAATGCTTGCCTTCGATCCAGAACGCGCGGGCCGTGTCGCGGAAACGGTCGTTCCATTCGAGCCAGCCGCGCGGGAATCCGCCCACCTGGTAGCCTCCCGGCCCCAAGTCCCATGGTTCGGCGATCATCTTCAGCGTGGACAGCAGCGGATCCTGCGCGATCGCGGTGAAGAAGGCGCCGCCGCGGTCGAAGCCCCGGTCGCCGCGGCCCAGCACGGTCGCGAGATCGAAGCGGAAGCCGTCGACGTGCATCTCGCCGGCCCAGTAGCGCAGGCTGTCCAGCACGAGCTGGAGCACGCGCGGCTGGCGCAGGTCGAGCGTGTTGCCGCATCCGCTGTCGTTCTCGTAGCGCGCGCGCGCGTCGGGCGGCAGCCGGTAATAGCTGGCGTTGTCCAGCCCGCGGAAGCTGAGCGTGGGCCCGCGCTCGTCGCCTTCGGCGGTGTGGTTGTAGACGACGTCGAGGATCACTTCGATGCCGGCCGCGTGCAGGCGCTTGACCATGCCGCGGAACTCGTCGCGCGCGGCGCGGCCGGCGCCGCCCGCGCACAGGCGCGGCTCGGGGCAGAAGAAGCCGATCGTGTTGTAGCCCCAATAGTTGCCCAGGCCCATCTGGCGCAGGCGCATCTCGTCGATGCGCTGATGCACCGGCAACAAGCCGACGGCGGTGACGCCCAGGCGGCGCAGGTGCGCGATGGCCGCGTCGCTCGCCAGCCCCGCGCAGGTGCCGCGCAGCGCCTCGGGCACGTCGTCGCGCAGCCGCGTGAAGCCCTTGACATGCAGCTCGTAGAGCACCGTGTCGGCCAGCGGCGTGTGCGGATGGCGGTCGCCTTCCCAGTCGAAGCCGTCATCGGCCACGACGCGCGCCTTCAAGGCCCAGGCGGCGTTGTCGGCCGTGTCCATGTGGCCTTCGTAGCGCATGTCAGCGCCGAAGTGCTCGTCGCGCCACTCGAAGGCGCCGACGATCTCGCGCGCATACGGGTCGAGCAGCACCTTGTTCGCGTTGAAGCGGTGGCCGCGGTCCGGCCGGAACGGCCCCTGCGCGCGCAGGCCGTAGACGAGCCCGGGGCCGGCGTCGGCGACGTAGCCGTGCCACACGTCGTTGGTGCGCGCCGGCAGCGGGGCGCGCCACAGCTCGGCGCGGCCGTCGGCGTCGAACACGCACAGCTCCATCGCCTGCGCATTGGCCGAGAACACGGCGATGTTCACGCCCTGCCCGTCCCAATGGGCGCCGAGCGGCCAGGGCCGCCCGCCGCGAAGCGGGGTCATGCCGTCCATTCGAAGAAGACGGTCGCCAGCGGCGGCAAGTTGGTCTCGATCGAATGCGCCCGGCCTTGCCAGGGGCGGGCCTCGGCCGTGGCCTCGCCGAACTCGGAGCCCACGTCGCTGCCGCCGTAATGCCGCGAATCGGTGTTGACGCGCTCGCGGTAGAGCCCCGGGCGCGGAACGCCGATGCGCCAGCCCGGCCGGGCGACCGGCGTGAAATTGCAGACCACCAGGACCAGGCCCGCGCCGCCGCGGCTCCACCGGACGAAGCTCAGCACCGACCGTTCGGCGTCGTCGTGGTCGATCCACTCGAAGCCCTCGGGGTCGGAATCGCGCTCGTGGAGGGCCGGCGTCGAGCGGTACAGCCGGTTCAGGTCGCGCACGAGCGACTGCACGCCCCGGTGCTCGGGCGCGTCGAGCAGGTGCCAGTCGAGGCTGCGGTCGTGGTTCCACTCGCGTTCCTGCGCGAACTCGCACCCCATGAACAGCAGCTTCTTGCCCGGATGGCCGAACATGAAGCCGTAGTAGGCCCGCAGGTTGGCGAACTTCCGCCAGCGGTCGCCCGGCATCTTCTGCAGCATCGAGCCCTTGCCGTGCACCACCTCGTCGTGCGAGAGCGGCAGCACGAAGTGCTCGTCGAACGCGTAGGCGAGCGAGAACGTCATCTCGCCGTGGTGCCACTTGCGGTAGGCGGGGTCGCGCGCCATGTACTGCAGCGTGTCGTGCATCCAGCCCATGTTCCATTTGAAGTGGAAGCCGAGCCCGCCGGCATAGGTCGGCCGCGAAACCCCCGGGAACGCCGTCGACTCCTCGGCCAGCGTGATCGCCTGCGGGCGCTCTGCGCCGACGACTTCGTTCATGCGCTTGAGGAAGCCGATCGCCTCGAGGTTCTCGCGTCCGCCATGCACGTTGGGCACCCACTCGCCGGCCTTGCGGCTGTAGTCGCGGTAGAGCATCGACGCGACGGCGTCCACGCGCAAACCGTCCACGCCGTAGCGTTCCAGCCAGAACAGCGCGTTGGCGACGAGGAAGTTGCGCACCTCGACGCGGCCGAAGTTGTAGATCAGCGTGTTCCAGTCCTGGTGGAAGCCCTCGCGCGGATCGGCGTGCTCGTACAGCGGCGTGCCGTCGAAATGCGCCAGGCCGTGCGCGTCCGCCGGGAAATGCGCGGGAACCCAGTCGAGCAGCACGCCCAGGCCCTCGGCATGGCAGCGTTCGACGAAGCGGCGGAACCCGGCGGCGTCGCCGAAGCGCGCGGTGGGCGCATACAGCCCGATCGGCTGGTAGCCCCACGAGCCGTCGAACGGATGCTCGCTGACGGGCATCAGCTCGAGGTGCGTGAAGCCCATGTCCTTCGCGTAGTCCACCAGCGAACCGGCGAAATCGTCCCAGCTCAGGAAGCGGTCGCCGTCGACGTGGCGGCGCCACGAGCCCAGATGGACTTCATAGATGCTGACCGGCGCGCCCTGCGCGTTCGCGTCCCGGCGCCGGTCGGACGCGGCGACGGCCGCCGGCAGCCGTCCCACGACGCTGGCCGTCGCCGGGCGCAGCTCGGACTGCAGCGCGAACGGGTCGGCTTTGTGCGGCAGCAGGCGGCCGTCGGGGCCGCGGAGCTCGTACTTGTAGGCCGCGCCCGGTCCGGCGCCGGGAATGAAGATCTCCCACACGCCGCACTCCCGCCGCAGGCGCATCGGATGGCGGCGGCCGTCCCAGCCGTTGAAGTCGCCGACGACGCTGGCCCGCGACGCGTTCGGCGCCCAGACGGCGAACGCCACGCCGGCGATCCCGGCCATCTCGCGCACCGTCGCGCCCAGGATGCCGAACGGGCGCAGATGCGTCCCCTCGCGCAGCAGCCAGGCGTCCGTCTCGCCGAGGACGGGCGGGAAGCGGTACGGATCGTGGTGCGTCGACACCTCGCCGCCGGGCCATTGGACGCGCAGGCGATAGGCGTCGTCCGGCAAAGCGAGCGGCCCTTCGAAAAAGCCGTCGGCATGGCGCAGCGCGAGCCGGCCGTGGACGGCGTCGCCGTCGGCCGCGACCACTTCGACCGACTGCGCGCCCGGCATCAGCGCGCGCAGCCAGACGGTGCCGTCGGCGCCGGCATGCGGCCCGAGCACCGCGAAAGGGTCGCCGTGGCGTCCGCCCAGGAGCGCTTCGATCTCGCTGTCTTGCAGCATGGGGAGCCCGTTCGCCGTCAAGTCACGACGCTGGGTTCGCGGCGGCCGAGCCGGGGCTCGATGCCGGCGATGCGCCGCGCGATCGCGGCCAGCGGCGCGAGCACCTCCTGCACCGGCGCCGACTGGCGCCCGACATCGGCCTCGTAGGATTCCAGGTAGACGCGCAGCGTCGCGCCCTCGGTGCCGGTGCCCGACAGCCGCAGCACGATGCGCGCCCCGTCGTCGAAGACCAGCCGCACGCCCTGGTGCGCGGTGCGCGAGCCGTCCACCGGATCCGCGTAGGCGAAGTCGTCGGCCAGGGCGACGAGCCGGCCGTCCAGCGTCTGGCCGGCCAAGGCCGGCAATCGCGCGCGGAGGTCGTCCATCAGCTGGTGCGCGGCGGCGCCGTCGACGGCTTCATAGTCGTGGCGCGAATAGAAATTGCGGCCGAAGCGCGCCCAATGCGCGCGCACCAGCGATTCGACGGACTCGCCCGTCGCGGCCAGCACGTTGAGCCAGAACAGGATCGCCCACACCCCGTCCTTTTCGCGCACGTGGTCGGAACCGGTGCCGTAGCTTTCTTCGCCGCACAGCGTCACCTTGCCCGCGTCGAGCAGGTTGCCGAAGAATTTCCAGCCGGTGGGCGTCTCGTGGCATTCCACACCCAGCGCCCGGGCGACGCGGTCGGCGGCGGTCGACGTCGGCATCGACCGCGCGATGCCCGCGATGCCGCCGCGATAGCGCGGCACCAGGCGCGCGTGCGCGGCCAGCAGCGCCAGGCTGTCGGACGGCGTCACCGGGAAGTTGCGCCCGGCGATCAGGTTGCGGTCGGCGTCGCCGTCCGTCGCGGCGCCGAGGTCGGGCGCATCGGCGCGCGCCATGTGCGCGATCAGGTCGTCGGCGTTGACGGGGTTCGGGTCGGGGTGCAGGCCGCCGAAATCCTCCAGCGGCGTCGCGTTGACGACGCTGCCGGCCGGCGCGCCGAGCTCGCCTTCGAGGATCGCCTTGGCGTACGGCCCGCCGACCGCGTTCATGCCGTCGAAGCGGATTCTGAAGCCGCCGGCGAACAGGCGCCGGATCGCGTCGAAGTCGAAACACTCGCGCATCAGCGCGGCGTAGTCGGCGACGGGGTCGATGATCTCGACGTCCATCTCCTCGATCCGCTGTCGGCCGAGGCGATCGATGTCGAGGTCGGCGGCGTCGCTGATCCTGATTTCCGACAGCGTCTGCGTGCGCGCATGGATGCCGTCGGTGATGGCTTCGGGGGCCGGGCCGCCGTTGCGCACGTTGTATTTGATGCCGAAATCGCCGCCGGGGCCGCCGGGGTTGTGGCTGGCCGACAGCACGATGCCGCCGTAGGCGCCGCGCTTGCGGATCACGCAGCTGGCGGCCGGCGTGGACAGGATGCCGCCGCACCCCAGCACGACGCGGCCGAAGCCGTGCGCGGCGGCCATGCGCAGGATCACCTGCACCGCCTGGCGGTTGTGGAAACGGCCGTCGCCGCCGAGGACCAGCGTCTGGCCGCGCGCGCCGTCCAGGCCGTCGAACAGCGCCTGCACGAAATTTTCGAGGTAGTTCGGCTGCAGGAAGACGTCGACTTTCTTGCGCAGCCCCGAAGTGCCTGGCTTCTGGCCCGTGAAAGGCGAGGTGGGACGGGTGAGGATGGCCATCGAGGAAAACTCCAGG
>JBEVLR010000263.1:0-15563 GCA_040509075.1 Burkholderiaceae bacterium
CCGCCCCGCGCACCCCCAAACCACAGAAGCACTCAAAACAAACCAGTCAGCAATCAGCGAAGCCAACGATTCTATACGAAACAATGAAAGAACCGCAAGAGGTTCGATGAAAAATCAAGGAAGCCCTTCAAGCCGCGTCAGATGCCGAGACGACGGCTTTGTGCAGACGCGTACAAACCGCCTGCGGGTCGTCGGCGTTGATCACGAGATTGATGCGGCCGCTCCAGATGTTCGCATCGACGCGCAAGATGCGCTTCTTGATGGATGACACCTGCGTCGGATGCATGGAGAAGCTGCGCAACCCCATGCCCAACAACAGCTCGGTGAACGCCGCATCGCCGGCCATTTCTCCGCACACGCAGACCTCCTTGCCGAGTTCGTTCGCCTTGGCGATGGTCTGTGCGATCAGCTGCAGCACTGCGGGATGCCACGGGTCGTAGAGATGCGACACCGCTTCGTCCGCGCGATCGATGGCGAGCGTGTACTGGATCAGATCGTTGGTGCCGATGGAAATGAAATCGAAATGTTTCAACAGCGCCGGCAGCATCAGCGCGGCCGCGGGCACCTCGATCATTGCGCCGATGGCCACGTCGACATAGGGCTGGCAGCGAGCGCGCAACTGCGCCTTCGCACGCTCGATCGCCTGGAACAGCTGATGGACTTCCCGAAGGTGGGCCACCATCGGCACCAGCAACCGCACTTTGCCGTGGACGCTGGCGCGCAAGATGGCGCGCAGCTGCTCGCCGAACATCTCCGGTTCCGACAAGCTCCAGCGTATCGCCCTCAGTCCCAGCGCCGGGTTCAGGCTGTGATCGTTGCGGGCCTCTTGCTGGGGCGAGCGGTCGAGCTGCTTGTCGGCGCCGATGTCGATCGTGCGGATGGTGACCGGCAGACCCGACAACGCCTTCACGACGCGGCTATAGGCTTCGTATTGCTCTTCCTCGCCCGGAAGCCGGCCGATGCGGTTCATGAACAGGAATTCGCTGCGGAACAGGCCCACGCCCACCGCGCCCGCGTCGAGCACGGCTTGGGCATCGCTCGGCAGTTCGATGTTGGCGAGCAGCTCGATCGGCTGGCCATCGAGCGTCACCGCGGGCGTATGGCGCAGGCGATCGAGCCGGGCGCGTTCCAGCTCGACCTGGCGCTGGCGAAATCGGTATTCCTCGAGCACGATTGGAGAAGGATTGACGATCACGACGCCGGCATCGCCATCGATGATGACCCAGTCGTCCTGCGTGACGATGCGGCTCGCCTCGCGCGCGCCGACGACTGCCGGGATGTCCATGCTGCGAGCGACGATCGCGGTATGGGAATTGCGTCCGCCGACATCGGTGACGAAGCCGGTGAACACGCTGCGCCTGAATTTGAGCATGTCTGCCGGCGCGATGTCGTTGGCCACCAGGACCAGCGGGTCTTCCCCGGCGAAATCCCGCGGCGAATGGGCCGGCGGTTCGACCATCGCGTCGCCCGCCAGCCGGCCGAGCGCCGTAATGACGCGTTCGACGACCTGCTCGAGGTCCGCCTTGCGGTCGCGCAGGTATTCGTCCTCCATCTCGTCGAACTGCCGTGCGACGACTTCGAGCTGCGAAGACAGCGCCCATTCGGCGTTGTAGTGCCGCTCGACGATCCACTGACGGGTCGCATCCGCCAGCATGTCGTCCTGCAGCAGCATCAAATGGACGTCGAGCAGCGCAACGAGTTCGTGGTGCGCGTCCTCCGGCACCTCCTCCTTCAGCGCGGTGAGTTCGCGCACGACCAGATCGCGCGCATCGCGCAAACGCCTCACCTCGGCGTCGATCAACGAGGCCTCGATGAAATAGTGCGCAACGTCGACACGGCTCGATGCGACGAGCACCGCGCGACCGATCGCGACGCCGCGCGACACCGGCAGACCGAACACCTGAATGCTCACGAGCGACCTCCGCCAACCAGGGCCGGCAGCGGTGAGCGCACCCGGCACAGGGGCCCGGCGGGCCCGAGCGGTCAATGTAGCAGCAAGGCAACGCCGCGCGCCGCCGACGCCCGAGCCGGCCGCCGCCGTCATTCGGCGGTCATCCCCCCTTCACGTCGACGTCATCGCGGATTGCGAGCATCCCGCCATCTCAGGAGGACGACACATGAATGGAGCGCTGGACGCGATCTCGATGCCGGCCTGCAGGCCACGGCAGGGCCCGCACCGCTTCGATCGCCCGGCGGGACATGCGCAGCCTTCGCACGTCGCGCCATCCTTGCAGGTGGAATGGGCCAGGCATTTGGACGACGTCCGCGCGGCGCAGCGCCTGCGCCACCAGGTGTTTGTCGAAGAGATGGGCGCGCGGCCCGCGCGGCTGCCGGGCGCGCCCGTGGGCCACGACGTCGACCTGTTCGACGAATTCTGCGAGCACTTGATCGTGCGCACCGCGCCGCATGGCGGCCAACTCGGCCAGGTGGTCGGCACCTACCGCGTCTTGACCCCGGCAGCCGCCCGACGCGCCGGCGGCTTCTACAGCGACACCGAATTCGACCTCACCCGCCTGCGCCCGCTGCGCGGCCAGATGGTGGAATTGGGACGCAGCTGCGTTCACCCGGATCATCGCGCCGGCGGCGTGATCCTCGCGCTGTGGGGCGCGTTGGCCCGATTCATGCACCGCAACGCGATGGAAACGGTGATCGGCTGCGCGAGCGTCTCCATGAGAGACGGCGGCCACCGCGCGGCCAGCCTGTGGGCACGCCTCCGGCACGCCCATCTCGCGACGCTGGACCGCCAGGTTCGACCGCGCGTGCCGCTGCCAGTCGACGACCTCGATCAAGGCTTGGCCGTGGAGCCGCCGGCTCTGGTCAAGGGCTATCTGCGGCTGGGCGCGAAAGTGCTCGGCGCGCCGGCCTGGGATCCGCAATTCAACACGGCCGACCTGCCGCTGCTGACCCGCGTGGCGGACATGCCCGAGCGCTATCGGCGGCACTTCCTCGCCTGAGGGACGCCGAGCGGCCGTTCCGAGGCCCGATGCAGGCGGCCCGGCCAAGCGCGACGGCTTGGCGTGCCTACTGGCCTTCGCCGAACTTGTCGTTGACGAGCGCCGTCAGCGCGTCGGCGGCCTGCTGCTCGTCCGCGCCATCGGTCTCGAGTTCGACTTCCGCGCCCAGCCCGGCGGCCAACATCATGATCCCCATGATGCTCTTCGCATTCACGCGGCGCCCGTTGCGGCTCATGAACACCTCGCATTGGAAGCCGGTGGCCAGCTTCGTGAGCTTGGCCGACGCACGAGCATGAAGGCCCAGTTTATTGCTGATGACGAGAGTGGTTCGGATCATTCGCGATCGAAGGTAGGGGCTGGTTCTGGGGACGCGTGCTCGCGACCTGCATGATGCCCTGCGACGCGCCCGCGACGGCGCGCGCGACCAACGCATCGAGCGGCTCGCCAAGGTAGCACAGCGAACGCCACAGCATCGGAACGTTCACGCCCGCGACGACGCGCGTGGATGTGCCGTCGGCCAGCCGCTGGGCGACGTTGCACGGCGTCGCGCCGAACACGTCGGTCAGGATCAGGATCTCGGGCGCATCGAGCCTGCCGATCGCCTGGCGCGCGAGCGACTCGACGGTTTCGACCGACATCGCCGCCTCGACATCCACCGCTTCGAACAGGTGCCCTCGTTCCGCGAAGCAGTGGCCCGCCACAGACAGCAGCGCCGAGGCGAGGGGAGCATGAGCAATCAGCAAAACAGCGGCCACGTGGGGAATCCGAGCGTCGTGAAGAAACGCAAACAGCTGATTATCGGCTTTGGCGAGCGCGAAACCTAGCACGCCCGTTTCAGCCATGGCGCCTCGTCCGGCTTTCAAGCCACACCTTCGCCCCCTGCGATGAAGCCGTCGCATCCGACACCGCCTTCATTCGGAGTCGGCGGCAGGATGCCCGAGATCGAAACGCAGCCCTTCTTCGAACGGCGTCACAGCCGAGTCGGGCAGCGCGGGGCCGATCGCACCGGCCAGGAACACGCGTGTGCCGCGCCCGAACACCCGCATCGATTCTTCAATGGGCCGGCCGTCGGGACGCGACCCGATGAGGCGTGCGCTCACATTGCCGCGAAATGGAGTTGCCCCGGCGAGCGCGAATCGACCGACGTGCATGTCGCGCGAACGGATCGCGATCTCGGCGCCTTCGGCCAATGAGCCGAGCACCGCCTCGACGCGCGTCGGATCGCCCACCTCCGCCGTGGAGACGCCATACGTCACTCCCGCGGCCTCGCACGACAGCATGGACAGCTGCGAGGGCATGCCGGCGACGATCAGCTCCCGCTGGAAATGCCCCGGCCGGCACGGCAGCTGGACGACGAGCTCCGTCCCCGGCACCCGCACCGTCCTCCAGTCGAGCGCCGGCGAACAGCCCGACAGCCAAAGCAGGCCGAGCAGGAACATGCGGCATGGCCATCGCGGATCGATTCCGCGCGTCACGGGAGACGGACGGCCAGGGCACCCTCCTTGGGGATGCCTGGCGTGCGACGAATATGCCATTCTCCGAGCAAGGCATCGAGACATTTTGTAACATATGAAGCGATTAGACCAGGACGTATTCAGACAACGTCGCCCGGCGGAAAGCGGCGGGATGAAGCGACAATGGCAATGACCGACAATTTCCCGATCATGACCGATTCGGTTTCCGACATTCCCCGCCTCGAACCCGACGAACTCCATTGGCGCGAGATCATCAGCCAGATCGGCAGCGAAGTCGGACTGCCGCTGTCGAGCGCACTGGAGCGCGTGACGGTGCTGGCAACCACCGGCAAGATCGATCGTGCGGGCCTGCGCCTGCTGCGTGAGGAGATCGAGCACGCGCGGCGTGCGGGCATGATCGGCCAGCAATTGGCTCGCTTCGCCTCGGGCCGCATCCGCCAATCTCCGGAGCAGATAAGCCTCACCCAGATGCTGCGCGAAGTCCTGCTCCAGCGTGGGCGCGAAGCGACCGCGCGGCAGATCGAGATCCGCCAAGCCCTGAAACCGGCGGAAGTCGTCGCCGACGCGACGCTGCTGTACGCGCTGCTGCAAGCGGTCGTCGATTGGGGCCTCGACCTCGCGAATTCGAGCATCGAATTCGGACTGGACATCAAGGCTTGGCCACCCTACGCGCGCCTGGTTTGCCGATTCGCCCACGGGCGCCCGCCGGCCGATGACGGCCATCAGGCCGGACCGTCCCCGGCGCTCGATTCGATGGCCTGGCGCCTGGTGGAGCAGATCTGCTGGACGCTGAACCTCGTGATGGATCGCGCCGTGTCGGACGACGAGACGACGCTGACGCTCGAGTTCCCCCGCACGATCACCGAGCAGATCGAAGGCGTCAGCGTGGTCGAGATCGACCACGGATTCGGCGTTTCCGAGAATTCGAAGCCGCTCGCGGGCAGCCATGTCCTGGTGGTGGCCGGCGGGCGCGAGGTCCGCTCGCTGGTGAAAGAATCCATCCGCCACATGGGCCTGCTCGTCGACTTCGTCAACACCGTCGAGGAAGCGGAGGAATTCTGCCGCGACGCGCTGCCGCATGCGATCGTGTTCGAGTCGGTCCTGGTCAACGAGCGTTTCCTGAAACTTCGCTCCGGCATCCTGGCCGAGATGACCGACTTCGTGTTCATCGAGATCACCGCGGAAGGCAGCTCGTTCCAGCTGTCGACGCAGGCGCAAGGCCATCAAGCCGTCATCGGCCACGATGCGATCATGCAGTCGCTGCCGTCCGCGTTGATCTTCGAACTCTCGCGAACGGTCTAAGGGCGTCCCGCATGCGGCGCCCCCCTTTGCCGAGGCCGCCTCGCCCTCGCGCGTCGGCCGCCCGGATCGGGGCCGCATCATTGATCGGGCCGGCATTGCTGCTGTCGACGCTGGCCGGATGCGGGCGGGCGGAATCCGCGCCGGCGGTTCGCTACACCTTGCTGGACGGCCGCAAGGGCGATCTGGCTGCCTTGCGCGGCCACGTCGTGCTCGTGAACTTCTGGGCGACCGATTGCCCGCCATGCGTGGCTGAAATGCCGCGACTCGTCGATCTTTGGCGCGAGTTCATGCCGCGCGGGTTCGAGACGCTCGCGGTGTCGATGAGCTACGACCCGCCCGCGCTGGTGTCCAACTTCGCGCAGTCGCGCGCACTTCCTTTCGGCGTCGTCATCGACAACACCGGCGAGATCGCCGACCGTTTCGGCGGCATCCGCTTCACGCCGACGACCTTGTTGATCGACAAGCGCGGCGAGATCGTCGCGCGCTGGACCGGCACGGCCGATTTCGCGGCGCTGCGCGAACAGGTCGGTTCGCTGTTGGCGGAGCGAACGCCGCGATGAGCCGCCGACGAGGCAGCGCGGCGGATCCCGGCGGCGTTCTCCGCCACGCGCGCTTCACGGGTGATCCGACAAGGATATCCCGGCGTGTTCCGCCTGCTGGTCGGCGTGATAGCTCGATCGCACCATCGCGCCGACGGCCGCATGGCTGAACCCCATCTCGATCGCCTTTTGCTCGAACATCCGGAACGTGTCGGGATGGACGTAGCGCGCGACCGGCAAATGATGCCCCGACGGCGCGAGATACTGGCCGATGGTCAGCATGTCGATGTCGTGCGCACGCATGTCGCGCATGACCTGCAGGATCTCTTCGTCGGTTTCGCCGAGGCCCACCATGATGCCGCTCTTGGTCGGCACGTTCGGGTGGTGCGCCTTGAATTTCTTCAGCAGCCTGAGGCTGAACTGGTAGTCGCTGCCCGGGCGCGCCTGCTTGTACAGCCGCGGCGCGGTCTCCAGGTTGTGGTTCATCACGTCGGGAGGCGCCGCCTTCAGGATCTCGAGCGCGCGCTCGTCGCGCCCACGGAAGTCGGGCACGAGGATCTCGATGCGCGTTTCGGGCGACAGCTCGCGGGTCTTGCGGATGCAATCGACGAAGTGGCCGGCGCCTCCGTCGCGCAGGTCATCTCGATCGACGCTGGTGATCACGACGTACTTCAGCCTCAACGCGGCGATCGTGCGCGCCAAGTTCATCGGCTCGTCGACGTCGAGCGGATCCGGACGGCCGTGGCCGACGTCGCAGAACGGGCAGCGACGCGTGCACTTGTCGCCCATGATCATGAACGTGGCCGTGCCCTTGCCGAAGCACTCGCCGATGTTGGGGCACGACGCCTCTTCGCAGACCGTATGCAGGTTGTGTTCGCGCAGGATCTTCTTGATCTCATAGAAGCGGGTCGTGGGCGAACCCGCGCGGACGCGGATCCAATCCGGCTTCTTGAGGACTTCCGCGGGCACGATCTTGATCGGGATGCGCGAAGTCTTCGCATGCGATTTCTGCTTCGCGCTCGCCTCGTACACAGGCGCGTCGAGCGTCGGCGCGGCAACCGCCGCGAAGGAGTTGGATTCAGTTGACATTCGTGTGCTGCGCGTCCGGATCGACGCGGCGCGAAAAAGGTTCAGACCGGATCGCGGCGACCCGCCCGCCGGCGTCCTCAGCGGGTGAATTGCGCGACGAGCCGGCGACCGAGCGAATCGGCCACCGTCTCCCAGTCGACAAGAACCTCGAGTGTAGCGAGATCGACCGTTCGCAATCCGGCATATCCGCAGGGGTTGATCCGGTCGAAAGGCCGCAGATCCATCGCAACGTTCAAGGCCAAGCCAAAATATGTACAGTGATTGCTCACTTTTACGCCCAGCGCGGCGATTTTTCCAAGCCCATGGAACAGATCGCCGGCAGGCTGCGGCCCGGTCGGCGCCTCGTGGCCGAATGGATCGACCAGCCTCACGTAGATGCCGGGCGCCCCGGCGACACGGTGGCCCGTGACGCCGAATTCGGCCAGCGCGCGCAGCACCGCTTCCTCGATGCGGTAGACGAACTCCTTGACGTAGATGCGCTGGCGCCGCAAATCGACCAGCAGATAGGCGACCACCTGGCCCGGCCCGTGGAACGTGATCTGCCCGCCGCGGTTGGTTTGAACGACGGGCACGTCGCCGGGCTCGAGCAGATGCTCGGCTTTGCCGGCCAAGCCCTGCGTGTAGACCGGCGGGTGCTCGACGAGCCAGATCTCGTCGGCGGTGCCGGCGTCGCGGGCGGCGGTGAACGCTTTCATCTCGTCGATGGCGGTTTCGCAAGGCATCCGCCCGCGGCGGCGAACCACGGGAACCCGGGCGCCGTCCCGCATCCCAGGGCCGAGATCGGCGGCCGTCGATGGCTTCTCGAACGACGTCATCCCGGAGGTCGCCGCGCTCGAAACCAACGGACGCCAGCGGATCCGAGGTTCATTCCGGTGTGAGCTGCTTCAATTGCAGGAGACGCCTGTAGTCGCGCGTCGGCCTGAATCGCTCGTATTCCGCGTCGATCTCGCTGCGCTCGACGCTTTCCAGCTTGCGCGCCAGACAGGCGTTGACGAATGCGCGTTCGTCGCCGTATTTGTTGACCGACCAGCCGATCCCGCCCGTATTCGGACAGCCCGGCCAGAAGGCGATCCAGCGCCAATCCGGGTATTCCTTGTCGTCACGCCGGCGCACGGCGTGCACCAACCGCACGCCGACCACGCCCGACGTGTTGCGGCTGGTCATCCGGTTCTTCATGCCGATCGGCGGCGGCAGCACCGCCAGCGTGGCCTTGACCCAGCGCTTCGCGGCGGCCTCGGCCTTGATCCAAGTTCCGAACTGTTTGAGGGTGAAATTCTTTTGATGTAACTTTTTTTGCCGAACGATGCGCGCCATGACGCATTTTTCGGTTTCATTGCGGGTGAGATGCATGAATCGCCTGAGAATCGCTTCCCTTCCCTTGCCATCACAGAACGATCTTGACCATCGGATGCGTGGTCAATGTCCGATACAGCTCGTCCAGCTGCGAACGGCTGGTGGCTGTGATCGTGATCGTGATGCCCAAGTAATTACCCCCCTTGCTGGGTCTGGTTTCGACCGTCGCGGCGTCGAAATCCGGATCGAACCGTTTGGCCACATGCACGATCGCTTCGACGAATCCTTCGGCTTGCGGCCCCATCACTTTGATCGGAAACGCGCTAGGGTATTCGATCAGCGATTGGTCTGGCGGAATCTCTTGCATGGTGCGGACGGGTCAGATGGATTGCGAACGGACCGCACGTTGGTAAGACTCATGTACTTTGGCATAAACCGGGCCAGGCCGGCCGCGCAATGCGCCGTGGCCGACCTCCTCGCCGTCCAGGCGCGTGACGGCGACGACTTCCTTGGAGGCGGAGCTCAGCAAAATTTCGTCGGCGGCCCGGACGTCCGCCTCGCTGATGGGGCGCAGGTTGAATGCGATCCCGGCTTCTTCGCACAATTCACGCAGCAGCTCGACGCGCACGCCCTGCAGCAGATGTTCGTCCGGCAGCGGGCCGAGCAGCGCGCCTTCCTGGACGATCCACACGTTGCTCGACGCGCCCTCCGTGAGCCAGGGGCCGGCCGGTTCGTCGTCGCGCAGCAGGATGGTCTCGTCCGCCCCCCGTTCGGCGGAGATCTTGCGCGCCATCACGTTGCCGAGCAGCGAAGTGCACTTGATGTCGCCGCGCCGCCAGCGGAAATCGTTCGCGCTGACGCACGAAAGGCCTTGCAGCCGCTGCGCGGGCGTGGGGGACGTGCGCTCGGACGTCATGACGAACACGGTCGGCTCGAGCCCCGGCTGCGCCACATGCGAGCGCTCCGCGGCGACGCCGCGCGTGACTTGGATGTAGATCAGCTGGTCGCCGCACGGATGCGCCGCGATCACCTCGCGCAAACGGCCGAGCCAGGTCTCGCGCGCCGGATCGGCCTCGATGCCCAGCTTGCCGAGGCTGCGTCGGAGCCGGGCGAGATGATCGTCGAACCTGAACAGCCGCCGCTCGTAGACCGGAATCGCTTCGTAGGCGCCGTCGCCGAACAGGAAGCCGCGGTCCATCACTGAGACCTTGGCTTGGCTCAACGGAAGATAGTTTCCATCGAGATAGCACAGCGTGTCCGGCAAGAGAGGCATGATCGTTACTCCACGGCGGGGCGATGCGAAGCGGCTCAGGCGAGGCCGAGGTTACTTGATCCAGAGCCGGATCGCATCCCATGCCCGCCCGAACAGCCCGGCCTCGGGCACCGGCTGCAGCACCGCGAGCGGGATCGCGGCAATCGCGGCGCCGGACGACGACATCACCTTCATCGTGCCGATCCGCTGGTTGCGGGCGAGCGGGGCGACCAGCGGATCCGTCCGCTCGATCTGGGTCTTCAGGTGTTCGCCTTGGCCTTTGGGCACCGCGACGTAGATCGCGTCCGGACTGCCGATGTCGACCTGCGCCGTCTTGCCTTTCCACACCGGCACGGTGGCGACCGCCTTGCCCGCCTCGACGAGGCGAACGTCGTCGAACGCGGTGAAGCCCCAATTCAGGAGCTTTTGGGCCTCGTTGGCGCGGCCCTGCATCGAGTCGGCGCCCATCACGATCGCGAGCAGGCGCCGCTTGCCGTTCGGGAAATCGCGCTGAGCGCTCGCGAGCAGGCAATAGCCGGCGGCCTCGGTGAAGCCGGTCTTCATGCCGTCGACGCTCGGATCGCGCTTGAGCAGCAGGTTGCGGTTGTCCTGGCGGATGTTGTTGAACGTGTATTCGCGCTGCGAGTAGTAGTGGTAATGCTCGGGGAAGTCGCGGATGATGTGCTGGGCGATCGCCGTGATGTCGCGCGCGGTGCTGCGGTGGCCGACCTCCGTCAGGCCGGTGACGTTCTTGAACGTCGTGCCCTTCAGGCCCCAGGCCTGCGCCTGGCGGTTCATCATCGCGACGTAGGCGTCGACGCCGCCGCCCACGCCTTCGGCGATCGCGACCGCGGCGTCGTTGCCCGAATCGACGATGAGGCCCTGCAGCAGCGCGTCGACGGTCGGCGTCATCTTCGGATCGATGAACATCAGCGAGCCGCCGCCCTTGCGCTCGGACCAGGCGCGCAGCGACACCGGCAGCGTCTGCGTCAGCGAAACCTTGTGATCGCGCAGCGCGGCGAACGCCAGGTAGGCCGTCATCAGCTTCGTCAACGAGGCGGGGTCGGCCGGCGCATCGGCGTCGCGCTCGGCCAGCGTCTGCTGCGCGTTCATGTCGATGAGGAGGAAGTTGCGCGCGGCGATCTCGGGCGCCGGCAACGCTTGCGCCGAGGCGGCGAAGTTCGCGGCGGCCAACAGGAGGGGCAGCAGTTTTTTCATGGGGACGCCGACCTCACTCGGCGAAATGACGGAGCACCAGCGACTTCAGCAACGGCAGCTGGCCATGGAAGAAATGGCCGGCGCCGGGCACGACGACGACGGGCAAGGCCTGCGGCCGCGCCCAGTCCAGCGACGCGGACAGCGGGACGACATCGTCGGCCTCGCCATGGACCAGCAGCGTCTCGGGGGGCACGGGCGGCGGATCGAAATTGACGGTGGCCGGCGCCACGAGCACCAGCTGCCGCGGCCGCTCGCCCTCGGCCAACCTGGCCGCCGCGCTCGCCGCGACGTAGCCCCCGAACGAAAAGCCGCCGATGACCAGCGGCTGCCCGTCGGCGCGGTGCGCGGCGATCACCGCCAGCGCGTCGTCGACCTCGCCGCGGCCGGCGTCCCAGGCGCCCTCGGACGCGCCGACGCCGCGGTAATTGAAGCGCACGACGCGCCAGCCGCGCTGCGCCAACGCGCGCGCGACCGTCGTCACGACCTTGTTGTCCATCGTGCCGCCCTGCAGCGGATGGGGATGGCAGACGACCGCGAGGCCGCGCTCCCGCACGTCCGTCGCGGCATCGACCGCGACGCTCAATAGGCCCGCCGGCCCGGCGATGTCGCCGCGCTTGGTGAATGAATTCATGGCGTGTGCGGAAAGCCTTCAGCGGCCGACGTCGGGAGGCAGCATCAGCCGTTGGACGGGCTGGCCCGCGATCAGGTGCGAGTCGACGATCTCGTCGATGTCGTGCCGGTCGACATACGTGTACCAGACGCCTTCGGGATAGACGACGGCGACCGGCCCGCCGGCGCAGCGATCCAGGCAGCCCGCCTTGTTGACGCGCACGCCGCCGGGGCCGGCGAGTCCGGCGGACTTGACGCGCGACTTGCAATGGTCGAATCCGTCCTTCGCGCCGACGCGCATGCAGCTGTCCTCATCCTTCGCGCGCTCGTTGAGGCAGAAGAAGACGTGGTGCTTGTAGTAGGAGGGATTTGTCACGATGCGAAAACGGCGCTTGCGGGGCGGACATCGTACCCCCAGCGCGGACCGGCCCCGCCGGACGGCGCCTCGGCTTTCAGCCGCGGCGCGGCGCATCGGCGCCGACGAGCCGCCGGAACATCGCCGCACCGGCCAGGAAAGGCCATAACCACCCCACCCATTGCGCAATCCCGTGGAAATGGATGAAGCGACCCTGCTCCCACGCCTGCAGGCTTTGCGCATAGTAAGGATCGGACGGCGCTTCGGCCACGAGCACCAACTGCACCGACAGCGCGATCAGCCCGAGCGCCGCCGCCGCGCGCGGGCCCGCCGCCATGCAGGACAACGCCAGCAGCGCGCCGAACGCGAGCGCGATCGGCACCGTGGGCGTGAGCCAGCTGAAGGCGTGCACGGGCCCGAAGTTGAGCGCGGCCGACAGCGTGTTCGCGCCCAATCCGGCCAGGACGGCGATGGGCACGAGCGCCGCCCGCCGCCACCCGCGCCGGGTGACCGAGAAGGCGACGAGGCACGGACCCAGCAGGCCCAGCGCGATCGTCAGGCCTTCGGCCGCCTTCGACATCGGCGCTTCGTTCTCGCCGAGGCCGGCCCAGAGCCAGTCGAAATAGGCGCTGAGCGGATGGTCGGACAGCGTCTCGTAGGCGGCCTCCTGCAGCCGCTCCCACGACACGCCCTGGCCGAACGGGACGGTGCCCGGGAACAGGAAGCCGACCGGCCACAGCACCAGCAGCGCGAGCGCGAAGCCGCTGCGCGGGAGGAACCAGCGCTCGCGCACCGTCGACCAACGCATGCCGGCGCCGCCCGCATGCACCGCGATCGCCAGGCTCGTGCCCGCGCACGCGCCGAGCGAGTTCAAGGTCCAGTCCATCAGCGACGGCACGCGGTCGGGCAGGAAGTGCTGCGTGAACTCCATCGTCCACGACAGCACGGACGGCAAAGCGCAGCCGAAGACGCCTGCACCGACCGCGGCGCGGCCGCGCCTCAGCGCGCTCGCGTAGACCAGCGCGCCGAGCGGCATGTAGCCCACGAAGTTCGCCGCGTCGTCGAAGCCGCCGTGGTGGCGCGGCCACGGGGGCGCGAGCAGCGCGGTCAAGGGCTGGCCCGCCGGCCAATACCATCCCGTGAACGGATACAGGCTGGCGTAGCAGATCAGGCCGGCGAACACCAGCGCCAGCGTCAGCGCCGAGCTTTCGCGCCCGGGCGCGCTGGGCGGCGCCGGCGCGCGGGGGATGCGCGCCGCGGCTCGGGTCGCTTTGGTCATCGCGTCGACGGATCCGGGCGGCGCGCCGCCTAAAACGGCTTGACGACCACGAGCACGACGATCGACGCGAACAACAGCACCGCCGTCTCGTTGAAGAAACGGAACCAGCGCTCGCGCCGGCGGTTCTCCAGCTTCTCGAAGCCGAGCAGCAGCTTGCGGCACGCGTGGTGATAGCCGATCGCGAGCAGCACCAGCAGCAGCTTGAGGTGCAGCCAGCCGCTTCCCGGGCCCCTGCCGATGCCGTAGCCGAGCCACAACACGAGTCCGAGGCCGATCGCGCCGACCATCAGGAAGCTGGAGAAGCGATAGAGCTTGCGGGCCATCATCAACAGGCGTTCACGCTCGGCATGGCTGTCGGCGGGCACCTGCGCGAGATTCACGAAGATGCGCGGCAGGTAGAAAAGCCCGGCGAACCAGCTCGAGACGAAAACGATGTGCAAGGCCTTGACCCACAGGGATGCGCTGTTCATCCGAACATTATGTGGGCGACATCCTTCGCCGCGGGCGGGTGCCTGGCCCGCCGCAAGGGCAAGGGCGCATGGGAGGCGGTGCGGCCCGGAAGAAAGAGCCCCGGCATCCGCGAGGGATCGCCGAGGCCGCAAAGCCTTGACGCTGTCATCACGCAAGGCACCTGCTCAGGGAGGAAAAGCAGGGGACAATGCCCTCGCGGGCACCCTCCGAAATGGAATGTATCAGAACCCGCCGCCTGCGCGACAGTGCCGCACGCGGCGCTCCCCGTCGGAAGCGCCCGCCTCGAAGCAGCAACGCAAAGGTCATTTCCGCCGTGTCGATCCTTCCGCCCTACCCCGCCAGCCGTCCGCGCCGCATGCGCCGCGACGCGTTCAGCCGCGAGCTGATGCGCGAGCACCGGCTCGACGCGGGCAACCTGATCTATCCGGTGTTCGTCGTGGACGGCGACGACCGCGCCCAGGACATCCCCAGCATGCCCGGCGTGCAGCGCATGAGCATCGACCGGCTGATGCGCGTCGCCGAGGAATGCGCCGCGCTCGGGGTGCCGGCCCTCGCGTTGTTTCCGGCCATCGAGCCGGCCTTGAAGACGCCCGACGGGGCCGAAGCGCTCAATCCCGACGGCCTGGTGCCGCGCGCCGTGCGCGCGTTGAAGAAGCGGTTTCCGGCGCTCGGCGTGATGACCGACGTCGCCCTCGACCCGTTCACCACGCACGGCCAGGACGGGCTGGTCGACGAGGACGGCCACATCGTCAACGACGCGACCGTCGCGGCGCTGAGCAAGCAGGCGCAGGTGCAGGCCGAGGCGGGCGTCGACATCGTCGCGCCGAGCGACATGATGGACGGCCGCATCGGCGCCATCCGCGCGATGCTCGAAGGCCGCGGCCTGATCCACACGCGGATCATGGCGTACAGCGCCAAGTACGCGAGCGCGTTCTACGGCCCGTTCCGCGACGCGGTGGGCTCGGCCGCCGGCCTCGGCAAGGGCGACAAGAAGGCCTATCAGATGGACCCGTCCAACGGCGACGAAGCGCTGCGCGAGGTCGCGCACGACATCGCCGAGGGCGCGGACATGGTGATGGTCAAGCCCGGCATGCCCTACCTGGACATCGTGCGGCGCGTGAAGGAAGAGTTCCGCATGCCGACCTTCGCCTACCAGGTCAGCGGCGAATATTCGATGCTCAAGGGCGCGGCCATCAACGGCTGGATGGACGGCGATGCCGTGATGATGGAATCGCTGCTGGCGTTCCGCCGCGCCGGCGCGGACGGCGTGCTGACCTACTTCGCGCTGGAAGCGGCGCGGCTGCTCGCGCGGCGGTAGGGGAGCGGGTCAACGATAAGGGTCGGCGAAGCCGAGCCCGGCCAGCACCTGCGTCTCGCGCGCTTCCATGAGCGCGGCCTCGGGCCCGTCGTCCTCATGGTCGAAACCCTGCGCGTGCAGCGCGCCGTGCACCAGTAGGTGCGCGTAATGGGCGGCCAAGTCGATGCGCCGCTGCGCGGCTTCCCGTTCGACGACCGGCGCGCACAGCACGAGGTCGGCCTCGATCGCCGGCCGATGCGCGTAGTCGAACGTGAGCACGTTGGTCGCGTAATCCTTGCGGCGATAGTCGCGGTTCAGCGCGCGGCCTTCGTCCTCGCCGACGATGCGCACGGTGATCTGCGCGGGCCGGTCGAGGGCGGCCCGGATCCAGCGGGCCACGGCGTGGCGCGGCAACAGCGCGCGGTGCGAC
>JBEVLR010000264.1:0-10655 GCA_040509075.1 Burkholderiaceae bacterium
TGGACCGTTTGGGGTTACGCATTTAGCTTGTCAAAGGAAAGCAAATTCCGGCTGGACTGGAAATTTATTGTAGCTGTTATTGGTGGAACATTGGCATCATGGGAATTGGTCTCGACCACAAACCTTGTGTCTACTTTGTTGGTATGCCTACCTACTTGGATTCTCGTGGCGCATCTGTTTTATCTGCGAAGTGTTATTAAAGAACATTGAATCGTCTAAAAAGATGGTTATGGCGATTGCGATGACCATGTTTTTTATGCAGGTCTGCTTGGCACCGGTGGTTAGATGACAGTGACAGTCCGGCACTGGAAATGATGAGCTAACCGCTATCTCGATTAATGCAGGCCTGCGTGGATGTCGAACGCCACTCACTCATGCCGAAATCGGCCTATTTGCGGTCAATATCAGGAACAGTTCCTCGCAACCGATTGCAGCGTGTACCCATACGCACTCGAAGCGGAGACAATCCACATCCCAACGTTGGAGACCCCGTCTCCGTCAGAAGCGTCACGTAAGTCACCGGCGCCATCGAGAGCGCCGTTCCAAGAATTTTCAGGAGGGTGGGTAATGACAGGACATAGACAGACTGCGGTCGTAGGGCGTCGCGATCGACGCTGACGCAGGGTCGGCTGGTCTGGCCGGAGGCAGCGGAAATTTTGCTGTCATCTGCGGCCTGCGTTGACGGTCAGGTCGCGTCCCTTGATGCGATCGGTGGCCATTCCTGTCGATCCGCATGAGCACGCACGAGCACGTCTTCCCGTGAAACCCTTTCTCCATCGCACGCTTGCGGTCACCGTGGTCGCGAGCCTAGCGTCGTTGCTCTGGCCGGCGTCGCCATCGTCTTCGGTCGTGCAAGCGGCCGAGGTCGGTGCCGCGCCGACGTTCACGTTGGCTCACTCTGAAACCACCGGTACTTCAGCCGCTGTCGACCTGGCGCACGCCCAACTGGTGCCGGCCGATTTGAAAAGCGCGCTGCGGGATCCGGAGACCGTCGTGTTCGATCCGTTCGTCGGCATCACGCCGGTCGCCGCACCGGCGCCGTCCGCGCCAATGTTGGCACCGCCGCCCCCAGCACCGCCGCCCGAACCGCCGTCGACGCGCTACCGCTTCTTCGGCCGGCTCGACAACGTGTCCGGCGGATACGAGGTCTATCTCGCCAGCGGCGACCGCGTCGTGCTCGCCCAGGCCGGCGTCCAGCTCGATGACGGCTTCGTGGTCGAGGCGGTGTCCCCGACCGAAGTTCGTCTCAGCCATGCAGGGTTCGACGCGCGTTCCGTGATTCCGGTGCCGGCGGATGTCGGCGCCGATCCGCGATGAGCCGCCTTTCGATGCGTCGCGTTTGTCTGCGCCGGGTCTGGCTGGTGCTCGTCTCGACGCTGGTCTGCGCCTGCGCCGAACAGCGCGTGCACGACCAGTCGCGATCCGACCTGGCTGGTGGACGCGCCGACCAGGCGGTGCAGGTGCTCGAATCGGGCCTGCGAGAGAACCCCGACAGCGTGCTGCTGCGGTCCGACCTGCTGCAGGCGCGCGGGCAGGCCGCCGCGCAGGCCGTGTCGCAGGCGGCGGCGTTGCGCGCCGCGGGCAAGCTGGACGAAGCCCAGGCGCGCCTGGAGCGGACGCTGGCCACCGATCCGGCCAACGAGCGCCTGATCGGCCAGTTGTCCGAGCTGTCGATCGAGCGCCGCCAGCGCGAGGCTTCGACCGAAGCGCAAGACCTGGTCGCGCGCGGCCTGCCTGAGGCGGCGTTGCGGCGCATCGCCCAGTCCTTGCAGGACAACCCGCGCCACGCCGGCCTGCTCGAACTCCAACGCAAGCTGGAGATGGCGCAGCGCCAGCAACTGCTCGATGGCGCCCAGGCGGTGCTGGGCGAGACCCGGCCGATCTCGCTCGATTTCCGCGATGCGAACTTGCGCTCGGTGCTCGACGTGGTGTCGCGCTCCAGCGGCATCAATTTCCTGTTCGACAAGGACGTGCGCGGCGATGCGCGCGTCAGTGTCTACCTGCGCCAGGCGCCGGTGCAGGACGCGCTCGACCTGATCACCGGCACCAACGGCCTGGCGATGAAGATCCTCGACGCCAAGACCGTGCTGATCTACCCGAACACGCCCGACAAGCAGCGCGACTACGAAGAGCAGATCGTCCGCCTGTTCTACCTGTCCAACGCCGATGCGAAAGGCGCGGCGGCGTTCCTGCGCGCGATGCTGAAGGTGCGCGAGCCCTTCGTGGACGAGCGCACGAACATGGTCGCGCTGCGCGACAACCAGCACAACATCCAGCTCGCCGAACGCCTGATCGCCACTTACGACAGCGCCGAGCCCGAGATCGTGCTGGAGATGGAGGTCATCGAGATCAGCTCCACCAGCCTCACCAACCTGGGCATCCAGTTCCCGACCTCGTTCTCGCTGACCCCGATCGCACCGGGAATCAGCGCGGGCGCTTCGGGGGGAAGCGGCCTCACGCTCGGCAACGTGCGCAGCCTGACGCGCGACAACATCGCGCTCGGCCTCGGCGGCGTCACGGTGAACCTGCAGCGCCAGGTCGGCGACTTCACCACGCTGGCCAACCCGCGCATCCGCGTGAAGAACAAGGAGAAGGCGAAGGTGCTGGTGGGCGACAAGATCCCGGTCGTCACCAGCACGACGGGCACCGGCGGCTTCGTGTCCGACAGCGTCAGCTACCTCGACGTCGGCCTGAAGCTGGACGTGCAGCCCACCATCTATCCGAACGACGAAGTGTCGATGCAAGTCGCCCTCGAGGTCAGCTCCCTCGGCAGCTCGATCACCACCTCGTCCGGCACGGTGGCTTACCAGATCGGCACGCGCGACGCGTCCACCGTGCTGCGGCTGCGCGACGGTGAGACCCAGCTGCTCGCCGGCCTGATCAGCAAGGACGAGAGCAGCAATTCGAACCGGCTCCCCGGTTTGGGCGACCTGCCCGTGGTCGGGCGGCTGTTCTCGAGCACGCTGGACAACGGCGACCGCAAGGAGCTGGTGCTCGCGATCACGCCGCACATCGTGCGCAATCTGCGGCAGCCCAGCGCCAGCGAGAGCGAGTTCTGGGTCGGCACTGAATCCGCGCCCAAGCTGCGGCCGGCGGGCGGGCTGCGGCCGGTGCCGGTGGTCGTGGCGCCGGCCGCATCGGGCGCCGCTTCCGCGAAAGCGATCAATGGGGGCGATGCGACCGATGCCGTCGCCGCGCCTTCGGCCACGAAGCCGCCGGCGACGATTTCATTGCGCTGGGAGGGGCCGCACGAGGTTCACGCGGGAGATCGCCTCGACCTGCAGTTGCAGCTGTCGACGACGATCGCGCTGCGGGGGCTGCCGGTCGAGATTCGTTACGACCCGAAGCGCCTGCAGTTCGTCGATGCCGAGGCCGGGAAACTGTTCTCCACCGATGGCACGGACAGCAGCCTCTCCAAGAGCGACGACGGGGTCGGCACCGCGCGCCTGGGCGTGCTCCGCAACGCGGCCACCGGCGTGGCGGGCGAAGGCCCGGTGTTGACGATCCACTTCAAAGCGATCGATGCTGGGGAGACACAAGTCGATCTCGCCGAAGCCAAGGCGCTTGGCTTGTCGGGCCCGGTGCCGGCGCCGACCTTGCCGCCGGGGTGGCGCGTCCATGTCGAGTGAGCGCAGGGCCGGCATGCGGCCGTCCGGCTATTCGCTGGTGGAGCTGTTGGCCGTGCTCGCCATCCTCGGCGTGCTGGCCGCGATGGCGATGCCGGTGGCGCAGATGAGCGCTGAACGCTCGCGCGAGCGCGAGTTGAAGCGCGCGTTGTGGGAGATCCGGGATGCGCTCGACGCGTACCACCAGGCGCGCCTGTCCGGCGCCCTCGCGCCGCCGGCGGGGGCGGATCCGGCGGCGGCCGCCTATCCGCCCAGCCTGCAGGCGCTGACCGAACCGCAGCCCGACCTGCGCCCTGCGCACCGCGGCGAAACCCTGCGCTTCCTGCGGCGCGTGCCGCGCGATCCCTTCGCGGATCCGGGCCTGGCGCCGGAGCGGAGCTGGGGCCTGCGCGGCTTTCTGAGCGAAGCCGATCATCCGGTGCCCGGGCCCGAGGTCTATGACGTGTATTCCCGCGCGCCGGGCCAGGCGCTGGACGGCGTGCCGTTGTCCCAATGGTGAACGAACGCGTCAGCATGAGCGTCGGCTTCACGATCATCGAACTGATGGTCGTGCTGGCCTGCATCGGGTTGTTGCTGTCGATCGCGGCGCCGCGCTACGTCCAGCATGTCGACCATGCGCGTGAAGTCACGCTGCGGCAAGACTTGCAGAACGTCCGCACCGCGATCGACCAGTTCAAGGCTGACCAGGGCCGGTTCCCGCGCAACCTCGACGAGCTGGCCACGCGGCGGTACCTGAACGCGGTGCCGGTCGACCCGATGACCGGCCGGGCCGACAGCTGGCGGCTGGACGCCGCCGAAGGGCAGGCCGCCGGCAGCGTGGTCGACTTGCACAGCGGCGCCATCGGCGTCGCGCAGGACGGGAGCGCCTATGCGTCGTGGTGAGGCCGATCGCGCGCGGAGGCCAAAGGCCCGCGGCTTCACCTTCGTTGCGCTGCTGGCCGCGGTGGCGGTGATCACGCTCGGGCTGTCGGTGACCGCACCGACCTGGGCCGACAAGGCGAGGCGCGAGCGCGAGCGTGAGCTGATGCGCATCGGCGAGTTGTACGCCCACGCGCTGGCCGATTACCGCGAGGGCTCGCCCGGCGGGCTGAAGACCTGGCCGCGCTCGCTCGACGAGCTGGCGCTGGACAAGCGCTTCTTCGGCGTGCGCCGCCACCTGCGTCGGCTGTATCCCGATCCGCTGGATCCGGCGCGGCCTTGGGGGCTCGTCCGCGACCTCGACGGCGGCATCGTCGGCGTCTACAGCCAGAGCACCGACCGGCCGGCTGCGGACGGGCCCGTGGTGCTTGGCGATCTCGTGCTCGCGCCGGCTCGCCGCTATTGCGACTGGAAGTTTTCTCCGAAAGATCCGACATGACGGCACCCCCGACCTTCCGATCGCCAGGCCCGCGCGGCTTCACGCTGCTCGAGCTGCTCGTCGTCATCCTGATCATCGGCCTGCTGACGGGAATCGTCGGCCCGCGCTTCCTGAGCCAGATCGGCCGCTCCGAGGTCACCACCGCCAAGGCACAGATGGACGCGTTCGACAAGGCCTTGCAAGCCTATCGCATCGACATGGGCCGCTATCCCGCCACGGCCGAAGGCTTGCGGGCGCTCGTCATTGCGCCCAACGGCGATGCGCGGTGGCGCGGACCATATCTGAAGGGCGACATTCCGAAGGATCCCTGGGGCACGCCTTACGGCTACAGCCAGCCTGGCGCCCACGGCAAGGACTTCGACCTGACGAGCCTTGGACGCGATCGGGCTGCGGGCGGCACGGGCGACGACGCCGACATCAGCAACTGATCGCCTGTCGCCGGAAGCCCGATGCACTACCGCCTGCGCTGGTTCGACCCCCATCTCGGAGACGTTCGCGAAGAACTCGTGGACGCGATCGACGAGGCGCAACTGCGAACGATCGCCGAGGCGAAGGTCGGTGCCGCGGGCGGCGTGTTGCTGTCGACGAAACCGGAGCGGGCCCAATCGGTCGGCGATGCGCGTTCCGGCCGGCTGGACGTGGCCTGGTGGTGCCGCGAGCTGCGCACGCTGGCGCAGGCCGGCATGACGGTGGTCGAAGCCTTGGAGACGGTCAACGCGCAGCCGCTCGGCCCGGCACGGGCGCGCGTGAACTCGGCGCTGGTGGCCAAGCTGCACGAGGGGAAGGGCTTGTCCGCGGCGATGCACGAGGTGGGCGGCTTCCCCGCGGTGCTGATCGCCAGCATCCGCGCCGGCGAGCGCACGAGTTCGCTGGTGGAAGCCCTGGACGACTATCTGCGTTATCACGACCTGTTGCACAAGCTCCGCAAGCAAGTGGTGAGCGCGGCGATCTACCCGGCGGTGGTGGTCGGCCTCGGCATGGCCGTCTCGCTCGTGCTGCTGCTGTTCGTCGTGCCGCGGTTCTCCGCGATGTACCGCGACCTGCGGGGCGACGCCGGCACCGCCACGAAGCTGCTCGTCGCGCTGAGCCAGGCGTTGGAAAACCACGGCCTCCTGATCGCAGGGGCCCTGGCCGGCTTGGTGGCGCTCGTCGGGATCGCCTGGCGACAGGGTCGGATCCAGCAGGTCGTCGGCCTGGCGGCATCGCGCATCGAGCCGCTGCAGCGCCGGCTCGACGACTACCGCAAGGCCAAGCTCTTCCAGTCGATGGCGCTGATGTTCCGCGGCGGCTATCCGCTGGATGAGGCGCTCGCCCAGTGCGCGCAGCTCGGGCTGGGGCCGCGCTTGGAGCCGGGCATCGCGCACGCCCGGGCGGCGTTGGCGCGCGGTGTCCGTGTGTCCGAAGCGCTCGGCGGCGGTGGCCTGACGGACGAGGTCGCCGCGCGCCTGCTCGCGGTCGGCGAGCGCTCCGGCAACTTCGACCGCGTGCTCGCGACCATCGCGGAACGCCATTCCGGCGAGTTCGCGACCTTCGTCGAACGCGCCACCCGCATCGCCGAGCCGCTGCTGCTGTTGGTGGTCGCGCTGGTCGTCGGCGGCATCGTGGTCATGATGTACATGCCGGTGTTCGACATCGCGAGCAGCCTGGGTTGAGTTCTTTGCGGAAATGAATACCCCATGACGTTCGATCTCCTTTCATCCTTGGTGCGCGCCCGCCAGCAGCATCGCACCGGCGCGGGCAGCGTGCTCGACGTCCTGAGGCGTTCGTCGACCCTGCCGTCGTCCGAGCTGGCCTCGGCGCTGCGCTCGCTGGCCGGCGTGGAGGCGGTGTTCGAGGCCGACCAGGCGGCCCCGGATTTCGGGCGCCTGTCGACGGCGTCGGCCCGTTCGCTGGCCATCGTGCCGCTGAGGCTGGCCGCCGATGGCCGGTTCGCGCTCGGCCTGGCCGATCCGTGGGACGAGGCCCTCGTCGACCGCGTCGCGGCGCATTTCGAGGCGGGCCTGCCGCCGCTCGTGGCCTTGCCGTCGGCGCTCGTGCGGGCCTGGCTCGGGCCGGAAGCGTCGACGCCGGAGGGCAGCGATGGCCAGGACGAGCGGCCGCTGCCCGGCGGCGCCAGTCCGGTGGTCGATTTCGTGGACGAGGCGATCCGGGCCGCTTACCGGGGCGGGGCCAGCGACGTCCACTTCGAATGCGACCGGGAAGGCGTGACCGTCAAGCTGCGCCAGGACGGCGTGATGGCCCGCCTGGCGCGCCTGGACGATCCGCGCCGGGCCGAAGAAGTGATCTCCCGCATCAAGGTGCTGGCCCAGCTCGACATCACCGAGCGCCGTATCCCGCAGGACGGCCGGTTCCGCACGACGGTGCCGGGCGGGCCGGTCGATCTCCGGGTGTCGATCATGCCGAGCGTGTTCGGCGAAGACGCGGTGCTGCGCCTGCTCGACAAGGCGAACCTCCGTGCGCGCGATCGGGCCATCACGCTCGACCTGCTGGGGTTCGACGCGGCCAGCGTCGAGCGCATCCGCGACCTGGCGGAACGGCCGCACGGCATGCTGCTGGTCACCGGGCCGACCGGCAGCGGCAAGACGACCACGGTCTACGCCGCGTTGTCCGAGATCAACACCGGCCTGGAGAAGATCATCACGATCGAGGATCCGGTCGAATACGAGCTGCCCGGGGTGCTGCAGATCCCGGTCAACGAACGCAAGGGCCTGACTTTCGCCAAGGGGCTGCGCTCCATCCTGCGCCACGATCCCGACCGCATCCTGGTCGGCGAGATCCGCGACGCCGAGACGGCGGAGATCGCCGTGCAGTCCGCGCTCACCGGGCACCAGGTCTTCACCACGGTCCACGCGAACAGCGTCTTCGACGTCACCGGCCGCTTCCGGCACTTCGGCTTGGACATGTTCGGCTTCATGTTCTCGCTCAACGGCGTCATCGTGCAGCGCTTGGTGCGCACCCTGTGTCCCCATTGCGCGGCCCACCGTCCGCCCACCGACAAGGAACGCCGTTGGCTCGCCGGCGCGGGACTGGAGACGGCCCGCGTGCCGCGAGCCGTCGGCTGCGACGGTTGCGCCTCGACCGGCTACCAGGGGCGCCGAGTGCTGGCGGAAGTGCACGCCATCGACGACACCTTCCGCGACCTCGTCGCCGAGGGCGGCTCGACGAGCCAACTGCGCGCGCATGTGGCGGCCCTCGGCGCCGCGCCGCTGGCTTCGCAGGCGGCGCGTTGGGTGGTGGACGGCGTCACGACGCCGGAGGAGATCAAGCGTGTGGTGGGCTGGCAGTAGATCGGCCGCGAGGTCCCACCGCACCGCGGAGGTCTTCCTGGCGGCGAAGGCGGTCGCGCTCGAAGGCGGCGACGGCTCGTCGTGGACAGCGTCCGCGGCCAATGTCGATGAGGCGTTGGCGTCGTTGGCTCGGCGCCTGTCGTCGGACGAAGGCGGATCGCGGCCATCCCGGCTGCGTGTCTGGCTCGGCGGATCGCTGTGCCGCCCGGTGCGGCTGGAGGCGATCGGCGCCAGGCTCAGCGTCTCGGAACGGCGTCGTGTCGACGATGCGACCGCGGTCGCCCGGTCGGGCTTGACGCCGCCGTGCCGCGTAGGACTCGAAAACCCGTCCGATCCGGGTGGACGCCTTGCAGTCGTCGTGGAAGAACGCGTACTGGCCGCGGTCGATGGCATTGAGACGGCCCTCGACCTGAAGGTGACGCTGCTGCGGCCTTGGTGGTCCGAGCTGTTGCGGCTGGCGCTCGTCGAACGGCCGGATCTGCAGGCCTTGGCGGTCTGGGAATGCGGCGCGCTGACGCTGCTGGCGAGTGCGGCGCCTGGAGCCGGGACAGGGTTTTCGACGGCGCGTTGCGCCTTTCCCATCGGCGACGCCGCGTCCGCCCATGCCGCGTTCCTGCGGCTGAGCCTGTCGGAGGGGATCGACCCGCGGCAGGCGCTCGCAGTCGGCCTGGCGTTGGATGGCCCGCCCGTGGCGGCGAGGCAGTCGGGATTCGATCTGTCGGGGCTGCCGTTCGGCGAGCGGGTCTTCGGCCTGGAGGATTCAGTATGAGGCCAGTGCGCGTCGATTTCGCACGACCTTCCCGGTGGCCGGGCCGATGGATCGTTGCCCTGGGCGTCGTGATCGGGCTGGTTTCCTGCTGGCAAGGAGAACTCGCTTGGCGGGCCTGGCATCGCCTGGCCGAGTCGCGTGAGCGGACGTTGATCCTGCAAACGGCGCTGGACGCGGCGGTGGGGCGCCTTCGCCGTGCCGAGGCCTCAGCCAGCGCGCCGGCCTATGCGCGCGACGCGCTTGCGATCGCCAGGACATCGTCCTTCGACGTCGGCGGCGCGCTGCGGTCCGTCGAGGCGGCGCAAATGGCGGGCGCGAAGACGGTATCGATCGACATCGACGCCGAGTCCCGCACCGTGTCCATCGACCTCGAGGTCGCCCATGCCGACATGGCCACGGCGTATGTCGAAGCGCTCAACGCCGGCGACGATCGCCGTCCGTGGACCTTGTCGCGCCTGCAGGCGCAGGGCGGCGGGGCCCTGGCCGCGATTCGCGGAGAGTTTCCATGAACGAATGGCGTTGGATGGGGTTCGTCCTTCTCCATCGACGGTCGCTTGCCGTGCTCGGGGTCGGGCTGGCCGCCTTGCTCGCGGGCCTCTGCAGCAGGCCGTGGATCGCGCGGGAACAGCAGAGGGAGGCGGCCACGCAATCGGACTTGCGTCTGCGAATCACGGCCGCCGCCAACGCGCAGGCTTCCACGACCCAGGTTCCGGATTTCACGCAGACCCTGCCTCTGGCGATGCCGATGGACAAGCTCGTCCGCACGCTGCAGGAAAGCGCCCGGGCCGCCAACGTCGACGTCGTCGCCGTCAACGGGGATCGCCGGCCGGAAACCGCGCAATCGCTCGGCGGCCTGGACGTCGGCATCACCCTTCGCGGGCCTTACCCAGGCCTGAAGTCGACGCTCGGTGACATGCTGGCCCGCTATCCCGACGGCGTCATGCGGCATCTGCGCATCAAGCGCGACGCGGGCGGAGCCGGGGTCGAAGAGGCGACGATCCAGGTCTTGTTTCCGCTGCGGCCAAGCCGGTAAGCACCGGCAAGGGCTTCTCGGCCTGCTTGAGCGATTCCAGGCGCGCAGCGACTTCACGCTTGCCCAGGCCGCGTAGTGCGGCGATGGCCGCCAGGTTCTGACACCGAGGCTTCGACTTGCCTTGCTCCCAGGCATAGACGGATTGACCGCTGGTTCCCACCAACAAGCCGAAGTCGGCGGCGGACAGGCCGAGCCGCTTTCGGTTGCTCGCCATTCCTTCCGCTCGAAAACGCAATCCGCTCTTCGCGATCTCTTTCTCGGCTGAAGAGGCGGAAGCCGCTTTCGGTGAACCGCGGGACGCCGTGCGGGAGAACGCTTTCAGCTGCTTCTCGAGCTCTTGAACACGCCGCTTGAGGCCAGCGATTTCGGAGCGTTGCGTCGCTGCCAGCTTCCGGATCGCTTCCGTCTCGGCGCGCAGCTCTTTGCGTGCGATACGGGAGATTTCTGCTTTAAGAGCGACTAACAAAACCATGTCATCGCCAATTGGGTGGAAGGCGTTTGACGATGCATGAGAAGAAACAAAGAAGTTAGCGCGGCACTGTGGAAGCAACTCAAGCCGCTGCTGCCCGAGGTCAAGCCGTCG
>JBEVLR010000265.1:0-3014 GCA_040509075.1 Burkholderiaceae bacterium
GGCGGCGGAATCGAGGCGCGTCGACGGCATGTTCAATGGCTTTCCGGCCGCGCCGCGCCCGGCCCGCCGCCGACGGGGGCCAAGGAGACCTGGGACGGCGTCGCGGCGCCCGCCTGCATGACCTGGGTCTTCACGTCCAGGTCGGGCGCCACGCCCAGCAGCGGCAGCGTCTGCGAGACGACTTGGCTGAACACCGGCGCCGCCACGTCGCCGCCGAAGTGCAGGCCGTTGTTCGGTTCGTCGACCATCACCGCGCAGACGATGCGCGGATGCGAGATCGGCGCGAGGCCGACGAACCACGAACGGTATTTGTTCTGCGCATAGCCGCGGCCCTCGGCCTTGTTCGCGGTGCCCGACTTGCCGCCGACGCTGTAGCCCAGCGCGCGCGCTTTCGGCGACGTGCCGCCCGGGCCCGCCACCATCTGGAGCATCGGCAGGATCTCGTCGACCGTCTGCGGCTTGAACACGCGCACGCCGGGGCCCGGCCGATCCTGGCGGGTCATCGAGACCGTCTCCATCTCGCCCCGGTTCGCGAAAGCGGTGTAGGCCCGCGCGAGCTGGAACAGCGACGCGGACAGTCCGTAGCCGTAGGCCATCGTCGCCTGCTCGATCGGGCGCCAGCTCTTGTACGGGCGCAGGCGGCCGGTGACGACGCCGGGGAAGTTGATCTGCGGCTTCTGGCCCAGGCCGATCGCCGAGAACTTCTCCCACTGCTCCTTCGGCGTGAGCCGCATCGCGAGCCGCGCGGCGCCGACGTTGCTCGATTTCTGGATCACCTGCTGCACGGTCAGCATGCCGTGCGGCTCGTCGTCCCTGGGGCTGAAGCCGCCGATCGTGAGCGACCCCGGCGTCGCGTCGACCAGCGAGAACGGCGTGACGAGGCCTTTCTCGAGCGCCGCGCCGATGATGAACGGCTTCATCGTCGAGCCGGGTTCGAAGACGTCGGTCAGCGCGCGGTTGCGCAGTTGCGCCCCGGACAGCCGGCGGCGTTCGCCGGGATCGTAGCTCGGGTAGTTCGCGAGCGCGAGGATCTCGCCGGTCTTCGTGTCGATCACGACGACGCTGCCGGCCTTGGCTTTCTGCGCGATGACCATGTCGCGGATGCGCTGGTAAGCGAAGAACTGCACCTTCGAGTCGATCGCGAGCTCGATGTCTTCACCGTTGATCGGACGCTGCGGGTCGCCGATGTTCTCGACGATGTTGCCCAGCCGGTCCTTCACGACCTCGCGCGTGCCGTCGCGGCCCTGGAGCTGGCGCTGGTAGGCGAGCTCGATCCCTTCCTGGCCCTTGTCCTCGTCGCCGGTGAAGCCGACCACGTGCGCGGCGGCCTCGCCCTCCGGATAGCGGCGCCGGTATTCGCTGACCTGGTGGATGCCCTTCAACTCGAGGCGCTTGACGGCCGCGCCGACCTGGTCGTCGACCTGGCGCTTGAGCCAGACGAAATTCGGGTTGCCGTCGAGGCGGTCGTCGAGCTCCGCCGCCGTCATGCCCAGGGCCTTGGCGAGCCGCCGGCGTTCGCCGGGGTCGGCGTCGACGTCTTTCGGGATCGCCCAGATCGAGGGCGTCGGCACGCTCGTGGCCAGCAGAAGGCCGTTGCGGTCGACGATGCGGCCGCGGCTGGCGGGCACGTCGAGCGTGTGCGCGTAGCGGGCCTCGCCCTGCTTCAGGTAGAAATCGGTGCCGATGATCTGGATCCAGGCCGCGCGCCCGGTCAGCACCAGGGAGCCGAACCCCACCAGAACGACGAGGAAGCGGCTGCGCCACAGCGGCGTCTTCGACGCCAGCAGGGGGCTGTTCGCGTAGGTGACTTTGCTGACGGCGCGGGTGCGCGACGACTGCGTCCGCCGGGCGGCGCCCGAATTCCGGCTCACCGGGACGCTCCGGGATCGGCGGCGCCGACGCTGGTCGCCGGGGCCGGGGCCGGGGCCGGGGCCGGCGCGAAGCTCAGCGGCGCCGTGATCGGCGCGGCGGCGAGGCCGGCATCGACGACATACTGCGTGTTCGCCGGCGTCGCGGCGCGCATGCCCAGCTTGCTTCGCGCGACGCTCTCGACGCGCAGATGCGTGGCCTGCGCCTGGCGCTCCGCTTCGAGGCGGCGGCGATCGGATTCGAGCAGGCGTTCGGCGCCGTGCGCGTGCTCGATCTCGGCGAACAGCCGGCGCGATTCGTAGCTGACCTTCACGAGATAAAGCCCGCTGACGATCAGCGCGACCGCGAGGAAGGAATTCAGCTTGGCCATGCCGGTTCCTCCGTTCATGAGAGCGATCCCGCCATCACAACCGCTCCGCCACGCGCAGGATCGCCGAGCGGGCGCGGCCATTGGTCAACACTTCGGTCGGCCCCGGCTTGATGCGGCCCAGCGCGCGCAGCCGCAGCGGGGCGCGCGGCGGCGCGAACGGCGCGCGCCGGTCGACCTCGGCGCGGCTCTCGCGCGCGATGAAGGTCTTGACGATGCGGTCTTCCAGCGAATGGAAGCTGATCACCGCCAGCCGGCCGCCCGGGGCCAGCAGGCCGAGCGAGGCGGTCAAAGCCTGCTCGAGTTCCTCAAGTTCGGCATTGACGAAAATCCGAAGAGCCTGAAAGGTGCGCGTTGAGGGATCCTGGTTCGCCTCCCGCGTCTTGACCGCACGAGCCACGACGGCGGACAGCTCGCGCGTGGTTCGAACGGGGGCCCCGCCTTCCCGGCCAGCAACAAGCGCCTTTGCAATCGATACAGCAAACCGTTCTTCTCCATAGTCGCGTATCACCTGTGCAATCTGGCGCTCGTCGGCGCGGGCCAAGAAATCCGCGGCGCTCTCGCCACGGGTCGGATCCATGCGCATGTCGAGCGGGCCGTCGAAGCGGAAGCTGAAGCCACGCTCGGCGGCATCGATCTGCGGCGACGAGACGCCGAGATCGAGGAACACGCCATCGACGCGTTCGACCCCGAGCGCGGCGAGCGTCGCCTTCATCTGGCCGAACGTCACGTGATGGATCGAGAAGCGCGGGTCGGCGATCGCCGCCGCACCGACCGA
>JBEVLR010000266.1:0-6913 GCA_040509075.1 Burkholderiaceae bacterium
CGGCCTGGGCCTGGACCTGTCGGCGATCGCCAAGGGGCACGGCGTCGACCGCGTGGCCATCCTGCTGGGCCGGCTCGGGTTCGAGAGCCATCTGGTCGAAGTCGGCGGCGAGCTGCGCGGCACGGGCATCAAGCCCGACGGCCAGCCGTGGTGGGTCGCGCTCGAGCGACCCTCGTGCGGCGGGCTTCCCGGAACGGCGGCGCCGTCGGACGAGTCGGGCCGCGATCCCAACGGCCGCTTGCCGGCGACGCTCGTCGCGCTGCATGGCCTGTCGGCGGCCACCTCGGGCGACTACCGGCGCTGGTTCGAACATGACGGCGTGCGCTACAGCCATACGATCGACCCGCGCGACGGCCGGCCGGTGCGCCACGGCCTGGCGTCGGTGACCGTGCTGCACGCCGATTGCATGACCGCCGACGCGCTGTCCACGGCGCTCACGGTGATGGGGCCGAGCGACGGGCCGGATTTCGCCGAGCGGCAGGCGATCGCCGCGCTGTTCGTCGTGCGCGGCCGGGACGGCCTGCGCGAGCGCATGACGAGCGCGTTCGAGGCCATGTCGCGGTGAACCCGGGATGGCCGGAGGCGGCGCGGCTCGCCGCCGCCGCGGGCGTCGCCGCGGCGTACCTCGGGATGTGCGCCGCGATCGCGCTGCGCCAGCGCCGCGGGCGCGCCGCCGCGCGACGCGAAGCGCGGGGCTTCGAACAGGCGGGCGACGGCGCCGCACCCGTGCTCGTCGCGTATGCGAGCCAGACCGGCCATGCGCGACAGATCGCCCGCCAGTCCGCCCGCGCGCTGCACGACGCCGGCGTGGCGGTGCGCTTCGAGCCTCTCGGCGCGCTGACGCCCGCCGCGCTGGCACGCGCGACGACCGCGCTGTTCGTCGTCGGCACTTGCGGCGAAGGCGATGCGCCGGATGACGCCGCGGGCTTCGTGCGGCGCTTCATGGCCCAAGCGCCCGCCGGGAGCGGGGGGGCGCCCGGGCCGTTCGCCGGCTTGGGCATCGGCGTGCTGGCCTTGGGCGACCGCGAGTTCGCGCAGTTCGCGGCGTTCGGCCGGCGCCTGGACGGCTGGCTGCGCGCGGGGGGCGCGCGTCCGCTGTTCGATCGCATCGATGTCGACGGCGCCGGCGCCGAGGCCTTGGCGCGCTGGCGGCACGAGCTCGGCCGTCTCGCGAGCGTGGCGGACACGCTGGCGTGGGTCGACGACGCCCCGCGGCCTTGGCGCCTCGCGGCGCGGCGCCGCCTCAATCCCGGCAGCGTCGGCGGCCCGGTCTTCCTGCTCGATCTGGAAGCGGTGGGCGACGGTGGAGCGTCGAGCTGGGAAGCCGGCGATCTGGCCCGCATCCAAGTGCCGGACCCGAAGGCGCGGCCGCGCGATTATTCGATCGCCTCGGTGGCCGACGACGGGCGCGTGCAGTTGCTGGTCCGCCGACGCCGCGATGCGCGAGGCCGGCCGGGCCTCGCTTCGGGCTGGTTGACCTGCGAGCTGCCGATCGGGGGCGAGGTCGCGCTCACGCTGGTCGCGCACCGCAATTTCCGTCTCGGCGAGAACGCGCCGCGTCCGCTGATCCTGATCGGCAACGGCACGGGCATCGCCGGGCTGCGCAGCCATCTCCGGGCGGGGGCCGCCGCCTCGAACCGGCGCCGCTGGCTCATCTTCGGAGAGCGCCAGGCCGCGCACGATTTCCATTTCGAAGACGAGGTGCTGGCATGGCGGGCGAGCGGGGCGCTCGAACGCGTCGACCTCGCTTTCTCGCGCGACCAGCCCGCCAAACGCTATGTGCAGGACTGCCTGCTCGAACAGGCCCCGACCGTGCGCGGATGGATCGCCGACGGCGCCGCGATCTACCTCTGCGGCAGCCTGGACGGCATGGCGGCCGGCGTGCACGGCGCGCTCGTCGAGATCCTCGGCGCTCGGGGCGTCGAGCGGCTCGTCGACGAAGGCCGCCTGCGCCGCGACGTGTATTGACCGCAACGCCGCGCCGACGCCGAGGCGGTCGGGCACGCCGGCGACGCGCGCGCGACGTCGCCGCGAGGGTTCGATCAGCGCCCGAGCAGCGCCTTGGCCCGCGCGACGACGTTGTCGGCGGTGAACCCGAATTCCTCGAGCAGCACCTTGGCCGGCGCCGAGGCGCCGTAGTGGTCGATGCCGATCACGTCCCCCGCCCGGCCGACGTAGCGCTCCCACCCGAACGTGGAGCCGGCCTCGACGGCGAGGCGCTTGACGACGGCCGGAGGCAGCACCGCGTCCCGGTAGGCCTGGGGCTGCGCTTCGAACAAGTCCCAGCTCGGCATCGAGACGCACCGCACCTTCACGCCGTCGTCGCCGAGCGTTTGGGCGGCGGCGGCGATCAGGCCGACCTCGGAGCCGCTGGCGATCAGGATCAGGTCGGGATGTCCGTCGTCGTCGTCGTCCCCTAGCGCGTAGGCGCCCTTGGCGAGGCCCTCCGCGCCGGCGTGCGCCAGGGTGGGGACGTCCTGGCGGGTCAGCACGAGCAGGACCGGCCTGTCCCGGGTCTCGAGCGCGACCTTCCACGCTTGCGCCGTTTCGTTCGCGTCCGCCGGGCGGATCAGCGTCAAGCCGGGGATCGCCCGCAGGCTCGCGAGCTGCTCGATCGGCTGGTGCGTCGGGCCGTCCTCGCCGAGCGCGATGGAGTCGTGCGTGAACACGTGCAGCGCATGCAGCTTCTGAAGCGCGGCCAACCGGATCGCCGGCCGCATGTAATCGGAGAAGATCAGGAACGTCGAGCCGTACGGGATGAAGCCGCCGTGCGCGGCCAGGCCGTTGACGATCGCGCCCATGGCATGTTCGCGCACGCCGAAATGCAGGTTGCGGCCGGCGCGGCCGAGCCCGCCGTCGTCGGCGCCTTCGATCTTCGCGGCGCCGTCTTCCGGGGCCGGGCCGAAATCGCCCAGCCCGACCAGGTTGGTGAACGTGGACGGATCCAGGTCGGCCGAGCCGCCGAACAGCGCCGGCACGCCCTTGCCGATCGCCGCCAGCACCTGCTTGCCCGCCACGCGCGTCGACAGGCCTTTCGCGTCGGACGGAAAACGGGGCAGCGCGGCGGCCCAATCGCGCGGCAGCCGGCCGGCCAGGCGGTCTTCGAGTTCTTGCGCGGCGTCGCCATGCGCGGCGCGGTAGGCTTTCATGCGCCGGTTCCAATCGGCTTCGGCCCGTTCGCCCTCGTGGCGCGCTTGCAGGAAACGCCGGCTGGCGGCGTCGGGCACGAGGAAATCGGGCTGCGCGGGCCAGCCGAGCCGGGCCTTGGTCGCGGCGACATCGCCGGCGCCGAGCGGCGAGCCGTGGGCCTTGAAGCTGTCTTGCTTGGGCGAGCCGTAGCCCAGGTGCGTGCGCACCACGATCAGCGTCGGCCGCGTGACGTCGGCCACGGCGGCCGCCAGCGCGCGGTCGATCTCGCCGACGTCGTTGCCGTCGGCGACCTTGATCGTCTGCCAGCCATAGGCGTCGAAGCGTTTGGCGCAGTCCTCCGAGAACGTGATGGCGGTGCCCGCCGACAGCGACACCGCGTTGTCGTCGTACAGGCACACCAGCTTGCCCAGCTTCAGGTGGCCGGCGAGCGACGCCGCCTCGGACGCGACGCCTTCCATCAAGTCGCCGTCGCTGACGATCGCCCACGTGCGGTGATCGACCACCGTGTGCCCGTCCCGGTTGTACGTGGCCGCCAGGTGCGCCTCGGCGATCGCCAGGCCCACGGCGTTCGCGAGGCCTTGGCCCAGCGGGCCGGTGGTCAGCTCCACGCCCTCCGTGTGGCCGCGCTCGGGATGCCCGGGCGTCCTGCTGCCCCACTGCCGGAAGGCTTTCAGGTCGTCGATGGACAGCCCGTAGCCGGTCACGTGCAGCAGGCTGTAGAGCAGGGCCGAGCCGTGGCCGGCCGACAGCACGAAGCGGTCGCGGTCGGCCCATTGCGCATTGGCGGGATGGTGCTTCAGGTAGCGCGTCCACAGCACATAGGCCATCGGCGCGGCGTCGAGCGGCAGCCCGGGATGGCCGCTGTCGGCTTTCTGCACCATGTCGACGGACAGGAAGCGCAACGTGTCGATGCATTGCTGGTCGAGCGATTCGGTCATGGCGATGGCTTTCAACGAAGAAGGGAGGTCGAAGACGGGCCCGGCGCGGGCATGGGGATTGCCGCGGCGTGCGGGAGACGGTGTTCGACGCGAGGCAATCCGCTCGCCCGTGCGGATGCCGTGCCGCCGAGCGCCCCGTCCTCCCGGTTTTTTTGAAAGGCGTCGACCCCCGTGGCTGCCCCCGACGACGTCGTCTTCCTGGTCGATGTGGACAATACGCTGCTCGACAACGACCGCATCGTCGCCGAGCTGGGCGACCGCCTGCTGCGCGACGCGGGCGCCGAGTGGGCGCAGCGCTACTGGGCGCTGTTCGAAACGCTGCGCGGTGAACTCGGCTATGCGGATTACCTCGGAGCGCTGCAGCGCCTGCGCGGCGAAATCGAATCCCGCGGGGCGGACGCGCAGGCGTTGCTGCGGATCTCGGGTTTCCTGATGGACTACCCGTTCGCGGATCGTGTCTACGCGGGCGCGGTCGATGCGCTGGCGGCCTTGCGCCGGCGCGGCCCGACGGTCATCCTGTCCGACGGCGACATCGTCTTCCAGCCGCGCAAGATCCGGCGCTCCGGCCTTTGGCGCGCCGTCGAAGGGCGGGTGCTGATCTATGTGCACAAGGAACGGATGCTCGCCGAGGTGGCGCGCGCTTTCCCGGCCCGCCACCATGTGATGGTCGACGACAAACCGCGCCTGCTCGGCGCCTTCAAGGCCGCATGGGGCGACCGCGTCACCACGGTCTTCCCGACGCAGGGCCACTATGCCGCCGACGCCGCGGAAATCGCCCGCCATCCGCCGCCTGACCTGACCATCGCCCATATCGGCGACCTGGCGCGCATGAATATTGCCGGTTGGCTCCCTGCAACGGGAGCACCTCATGAATCGGCCGACACGACAACTCCATGAACTCGGGCAAAGCTTGTGGATCGACCACATCAGCCGCGACACGCTGCGCGACGGATCGCTTGCGGCGCTGATCGCCGATTTTTCCGTCACGGGGCTGACGTCCAACCCGACGATTTTCGAAAAAGCGATCGGCCACGGCGACGCTTACGACGAGGCGATCGGCGTCCTCGCGCGCGAGGGCCGGTCGACCGAAGACTTGTTCTTCTCGTTGGCGGTCGACGACCTGCAGCGCGCCGCCGACTTGTTTCGTCCGACGTTCGACGCCTCGCGGGGCATCGACGGCTGGGTCTCGCTGGAAGTGTCGCCGCTGCTGGCGCGCGACACGGCCGGCACGTCGCGCGCCGCGGCGAGCCTGCACCGGCAGGCGGCGCGGCAGAACCTGTTCATCAAGATCCCCGGGACGCCCGAGGGGTTGCCCGCGATCGAGGAAGCGATCTACCGCGGCGTGCCCGTCAATGTGACGCTGCTGTTCTCGCCCGAACAATACCGCGCGGCCGCCGATGCCTATCTGCGCGGCATCGAGCGCCGGCTCGACGATGGCAAGTCCCCGGTCGTCGATTCGGTCGCCTCGATCTTCGTCAGCCGATGGGATGCGGCGGTGAACGACGACGTTTCTCCGCCGTATCGGAATCGGCTCGGCATCGCGGTCGCGATGCGGGCTTACAAGGCCTATCGCGACCTGCTCGATTCGGGCCGCTGGCGGGCGCTCGAGGCCGCGGGCGCCCACCCGCAGCGTTTGCTGTGGGCCAGCACCGGCACCAAGGATGCGTCGGCGCCCGAGACGCTGTACGTCGCGGCGCTCGCGGCGCCGGGGACGATCGACACCCTGCCCGAGAAGACGCTGCGGGCGTTCGCCGCCGGCGGGCGCATCGACCAAGCTCTGCCCCGCGACGGGGGCTACGCCGAGGCGGTGCTCGAAGAGTTCCGGCGCGAGGGCGTGGACATCGACGCGCTGGCCGTGCGCCTTCAGGACGAAGGCGCCGCGTCGTTCGTGAAGTCGTGGAACGCGCTGATCGGCGGCTTGGCCGAAAAAGTCGCGAAGATGCGGGTCGTTTCGCCGTGAACCCGCTCGTCGTCGCGCCGTCGATCCTGTCGGCCGATTTCGGGCGCCTCGCGCAGGAGGTGCGCGCGGTCGATGCGGCCGGCGCCGACTGGATCCACATCGACGCGATGGACGGCCGTTTCGTGCCCAACATCAGTTTCGGCCCCCTGGTCGTCGAGGCGATCCGCCGGGCGACGGACAAGCCGCTGAACGTGCACCTGATGATCGTCGAACCCGAGCGGCACCTGGAGGCGTTCGCGCGCGCGGGCGCCGATCACCTGCTCGTCCAATGCGAGCCGGCGTCCACGATCCACCTGCACCGCGTGCTCTCGCGTGTGCGCGAGTTGGGCTGCAAGGCGGGGGTGGTGCTCGATCCGGGCAGCCCGATCGCTTTCGTCGAACAAGTGCTGCACCTGTGCGACGTGGTGCTGGTGATGACGGTCAACCCCGGCTTCGGCGGCCAGCAGTTCCTGCCCGAGATGCTGCCCAAGGTGTCGGCGTTGCGCCGACTCTGCGACGCGCGCGGCCTCAATCCCTACATCGAGGTCGACGGCGGGCAGAACGGCGACAACGCCTGGCGGGCGATCGACGCCGGCGCCGATGCGGTGGTCGCCGGCTCGGCGGTGTTCGGTTCGGGCGATTACGCGGCGTCGATCGCGCGCTTGCGCCGGCGCGGGGCCGTGGCGCCGGAATCCGGTCCGGCGCCGGACGCGGCGCTCTCCTACAGCGAAGCCGCGACGCGGCCCGCATAATCGACTCCATCGCAGGCACGCGACCGACCGCAGATTGGGCGGAATACGGGAACCCGTCACCCGGTGCCGGCAATGACCGTCTTCACGGCTTGGCCGCGATGTCCGGAAGGAAAAGCCCGCTGAATGCGGGCTTT
>JBEVLR010000267.1:0-4864 GCA_040509075.1 Burkholderiaceae bacterium
GACGGCGGCGCGACGGCGCGCGCGGTCGCCGCGCGCATCGCCGCGACGGAAGAAGCCCTCGCGGCGTCGCCGGACGCCGACGCGAACGCGTTCGCCAAGCGGCTGGCGGCGGCCCGCGTCGCTTTCCTGGACGCGGTCGGCTTCATCGTCGGCAACGTGAAGGCGAGCCCCAACGCCGCGTTCGCCGGCTCGGTGCCGTATCTGATGCTGGCCGGCAATCTGGTCGCCGGCTGGCAGATGGGCCGCGCGCTGTTGGCCGCCGCCGGCCGCCCGTCGCCGTTCCTGGTCGCCAAGGTGGCGACCGCGCGCTTCTACGGCGACCACATCCTCAGCAGGGCGCCGGGGATCCGCGACAGCGTCGTCGACGGCGCGCGGGGCGTCCTCGCCATGCCGCTGGAGGCTTTCTGACCATGACGGCCTGCGCGTCCGCCCCCGTGCCGGCCGCGGCGCCGCGCCGCGAGCTCCCGGCGGCGCTGCGCGCGCTGCGCCTGCCGGTCATCGGCGCGCCGTTGTTCATCATCGGCAACCCGAAACTGGTGATCGCGCAATGCCAGGCCGGGATCGTCGGATCGATGCCGGCGCTCAATGCGCGTCCGGCCGAACAGCTCGACGACTGGCTCGCCGAGATCGCCGACACGCTCGCCGCCTACGACCGCGCCCATCCGCACGCGCCGTCCGCGCCGTTCGCGATCAACCAGATCGTGCACAAGAGCAACGACCGCCTCGAGCACGATCTGCGGGTGTGCGCGAAGCACAAGGTGCCCATCGTGATCACCTCGCTCGGCGCGCGTTCCGACGTCAACGACGCCGTCCACGCCTGGGGCGGCATCGTGCTGCACGACGTCGTCACCGACCATTTCGCGCGCAAGGCCGTCGACAAGGGCGCCGACGGCCTGATCGCGGTGGCGGCCGGGGCCGGCGGCCATGCCGGCGTCAAGAGCCCGTTCGCGCTGATCCAGGAGATCCGCGCCTGGTTCGACGGGCCGCTGGCGCTGTCGGGCGCGATCGCCACCGGCGGCGCCTTGTTGGCGGCCCAGGCGATGGGCGCGGATCTCGGCTACGTCGGCTCGGCGTTCATCGCCACCGATGAGGCGCGCGCGCCCGACGCCTACAAGCAGATGATCGTCGACTCGACCAGCGACGACATCGTCTACTCCAACCTGTTCACCGGCGTGCTCGGCAATTACCTGCGCGGCTCGATCGTCGCGGCCGGGCTCGACCCCGACCACCTGCCCACCAGCGACGCCAGCAAGATGGACTTCGCGGCCGCCGGAGCCGCCAAGGCCTGGAAAGACATCTGGGGCGCCGGGCAGGGCATCGGCGGGGTCGAGCGCGTGATGCCCGCGGCCGCGCTGGTGCGGCGGCTGGCCGACGAATACGAGGCGGCCCGCGGGCGTCTGCGGCTCGTTTGAACCGAAAGGCGCCGCGGTCGCGGCGCGGCGTCGCCGTGAAGGGCCCGCGGAGCGCGACGACGCACCGCTTTCAGGCGTCGACGACGGCCAGGCTGCTGTCGCATCCGCTCGCCGCCGAGATCCAGCGCAGCGTGAGCCGCCGCACCGGCGGCGCGAGCGCCCTCGGCAGCCAAGGCAGCACGGATCGCGGCGCCGCGGCCAGCCCGCAGACGTAGCGGGCATCGTCCGCGTTCCACGACAGCGCCCTGCATGCGCCGGTGCGGCGCCTGCTGATCAGGGCGCCGATCGGGCACGGCTCGGCGGCGCAGCAGACGCCGCAGCCGTTGCAAGGAGCGGCTGCGGACGGTTTGGCGGGCGCGTCGGCGTGGATGCGGATGACCTGGTGGCGCATGGATCACGGCACTTTGCGCGATCGACGCGGAGGCCGATGGACCGATAAAGGCCATGATCCCCGGCGAGTTCCCGGACGGCGCCCGTCCGGCGACAATGCTACATTCATGAACTGAACCGTCCCACGAGTCCTTCTGTGTCCCCTTGCCGCCGATCCGATCCGGCTGCGAGGCGTTTGCAATCCGCCAACCGGTTGAGCCGGGCCGCGGAAGGTTGATCAACCCATCGTAGCTCCGGAAACCGGAGTGAAAGGTGAGCGAAATTATGATGGAGCAAAGCAGGTCCAGTTCCTACCTGTTCGGCGGCAACGCGCCGTACGTGGAGGAGATGTACGAGGCTTATCTCGAGAATCCCGGCTCCGTGCCGGATACCTGGCGCGCCTATTTCGATGCGCTGCAGCACGTGCCGGCGGCCGATGGTTCCGAAGCCCGCGACGTCCCGCACGCGCCGGTCATCGAATCCTTCGCGCAGCGCGCCAAGGCCAACGCGTTCGCCGTCAAGGCCAGCTCGACCGATCTCGCGATCGCGCGCAAGCAGGTCCACGTCCAGTCGCTGATCGCCGCCTACCGGTTCCTCGGGTCGCGCTGGGCCGACCTGGATCCGCTCAAGCGCACGGAGCGTCCGAAGATCGCCGAACTCGACCCGGCGTTCTACGACCTGACCGAAGCCGACATGGACATCTCGTTCTCGGCGACCAACACCTATTTCTCGACCAGCGAGAACATGACGCTGCGCCAGATCCTGCAGGCGTTGCGCGAGACGTACTGCGGCACGATCGGCGCCGAGTTCATGCACATCACCGACCCCGGCGAGAAGCGCTGGTGGCAGGAGCGGATCGAGTCGATCCGCAGCAAGCCCGCGTTCTCGGCCCCGGAAAAAACCCACATCCTCGACCGCTTGACGGCGGCCGAAGGGCTCGAGCGCTATCTGCACACGAAGTTCGTCGGCCAGAAGCGGTTCTCGCTCGAAGGCAGCGAGAGCTTCATCGTGTCGATGGATGAACTCGTGCAGCGCGCCGGCGCGAAGGGCGTGCAGGAGATCGTGATCGGCATGGCCCACCGCGGCCGCCTGAATGTGCTCGTAAACACGCTCGGCAAGATGCCGAAAGACCTTTTCGCCGAGTTCGACCACACCGCGCCGGAAGAGCTCCCGTCGGGCGACGTGAAGTATCACCAGGGCTTTTCCAGCGACATCTCGACGCCGGGCGGCCCGATCCACCTGTCTCTCGCGTTCAACCCGTCGCACCTCGAGATCGTGAACCCGGTCGTCGAAGGTTCCGTCAAGGCGCGCATGGATCGGCGCGGCGATCCGAAGGGCGTGCAGGTGCTGCCCGTCCTCGTCCACGGCGACGCGGCGTTCGCCGGCCAGGGCGTCGTGATGGAGACGCTGGCGCTCGCGCAGACGCGCGGCTACTACACCGGCGGCACGGTCCACGTCGTCATCAACAACCAGATCGGGTTCACCACCTCCGACCCGCGCGACACGCGCTCGACGCTTTACTGCTCCGACGTCGTCAAGATGATCGAAGCGCCGGTGCTGCACGTCAACGGCGACGACCCGGAAGCGGTCGTTCTGTGCACGCAGCTCGCGCTCGACTACCGCCAGCAGTTCAACAAGGACGTGGTCGTCGACATCGTCTGCTTCCGGAAGCTCGGCCACAACGAACAGGACACGCCGAGCCTGACGCAGCCGTTGATGTACAAGAAGATCTCGCAGCACCAGGGCACGCGCAAGCTGTACGGCGACAAGCTCGTCGCGCAAGGCGTGCTGCCCGAGGCGGGCCCGGACGAGATGGTCAAGGATTTCCGGGCCGCGATGGACGCCGGCCGCCTCGCGCGCGACCCGGTGCTGACGAATTTCAAGGGCAAGTACGCGGTCGACTGGTCCCCGTTCCTGAACAAGAAATGGACGGACGCCGCCGACACCGCGATCCCCGTTTCCGAGTTCAAGCGGCTCGCCGAGCGCATCACGACGGTGCCGTCGACGTTCAAGCTGCATCCGCTGGTCGAGAAGGTGATGGCCGACCGGGCGGCGATGGGGCGCGGCGACGTCAACGTCGACTGGGGCATGGGCGAGCACATGGCGTTCGCTTCGCTGGTGGCCAGCGGCTACCCGATCCGCCTGTCCGGCGAGGATTCAGGACGCGGCACGTTCACGCACCGCCACGCCGTGCTGCACGACCAGAACCGCGAGAAGTTCGACACCGGCACCTACACGCCGCTGCAGAACGTCGCCGACAACGAGGCGCCGTTCGTCGTCATCGACTCGCTGCTGTCGGAAGAGGCGGTGCTCGCGTTCGAATTCGGCTATGCGTCGTCCGACCCGAACACGCTGGTGATCTGGGAGGCGCAGTTCGGCGATTTCGTCAACGGCGCGCAGGTCGTCATCGACCAGTTCATCGCTTCCGGCGAGGTCAAATGGGGCCGCGCGAACGGCCTGACGCTGATGCTGCCCCACGGCTACGAAGGCCAGGGCCCGGAGCACAGTTCCGCGCGCCTCGAGCGCTTCATGCAGCTGGCCGCCGACACCAACATGCAGATCGTGCAGCCCACGACGGCGAGCCAGATCTTCCACGTGCTGCGGCGCCAGATGGTGCGCGCGTTCCGCAAGCCGCTGGTGATCATGACGCCCAAGTCGCTGCTGCGCAACAAGGACGCGACCTCGCCGATGAGCGAGTTCACCAAGGGCGAATTCCGCACGGTGATCCCCGAGCTGGACGCGGCGGTCGAAGGCGCGAAGGTCAAGCGCCTGATCGCGTGTTCCGGCAAGGTCTATTACGACCTGGTCAAGAAGCGCGCCGAGCGCAAGTCGAACGACGTCGCGGTCATCCGCGTGGAACAGCTCTATCCGTTCCCGCACAAGGCGTTCCAGGCCGAGATGAAGAAGTACCCCAACGCGACCGAGATCGTCTGGTGCCAGGACGAGCCGCAGAACCAGGGCGCCTGGTTCTTCGTGCAGCATTACATCCACGAGAACTTGCTGGAAGGCCTGAAGCTCGGCTACGCCGGCCGGCCGGCGTCCGCATCGCCGGCCGTGGGGTATGCGCACCTGCATCAAGAGCA
>JBEVLR010000268.1:0-3696 GCA_040509075.1 Burkholderiaceae bacterium
TGTTCCCGACGCCGCGCGACGCGCTGGCCGGGCTGGGCGAGCACATCGGCCTGGCCGCCTCGGCCAGCCTCCTGGACGCCGGCTGCGGCCTCGGCCACGGCTTGCGGGCGCTGCGCGCCGAGTGGCCGCGGGCGCGGATCGACGGCGTCGAATGGAGCTGGCCGCTGGCGCTCGCGGCGAAATCGCGCTGCCCGTGGGCCCGCGTGCGCCGCGGCGACATGTGGCGCGGCTCCTGGGCCGGCCACGACCTCGTCTACCTGTTCCAACGCCCGGAAAGCATGGCGCGCGCGCTGGCGAAGGCCCACGCCGAGATGCGGCCGGGCAGCTGGCTCGTCAGCCTGGAATTCGAAGCCGTCGGCCGCGTGCCGCACGCGGTGGTGCGCAGGCCGTGCGGCGGCCGCGAAGGCCGTCCGGTCTGGATCTACCGGGTCGGCTGAGCCGCCCGGCGGCGCGCCCGACGAGGTTTCCCCACATCCGCAACCCCTCCCGGGGCTGAAACGGCGCCGTTTCCCGGCCAATTCGGCCGCAAGCCCTCCTCAAGCACCTGCCCCGAGGAGTCGATAAATCCCCAAGGCCCGCGAAGACGCGGCGCCAACCCATCTCCCCCGGAACTGGAAGCGACCCCAAAATGTTCGTGATCGTCGGCTGGGTCATCGCGCTGGGCTGCATCTTCGGCGTGTACATCGCGGAAGAGGGCAACATCGCCGTGATCCTTCACGCCCTCCCCTTCGAATTCATCACCATCTTCGGGGCCGCCGGCGGCGCCTTCCTGGCCAACAACCAGATGAAGGTCGTCAAGGCGTCGGCCAAGGGGCTGGGCGCCTGCTTCAAAGGCAGCAAGTTCAGCAAGGCGCGCTACATGGAACTGCTGGCGCTGCTCTACGACATCCTGCAGAAGGCGCGCAAGGAAGGCCTGATGTCCATCGAGAAGGACGTCGAGGATCCGCACGGCTCGGCGCTGTTCCAGAAATACGCGATCGTCGGCAACGACCACCACGTCGTCGAATTCATCACCGACTACCTGCGCATGATGGTTTCGGGCAACCTCAACGCGCACGAGATCGAGTCGCTGATGGACTCCGAGATCGAGACGCACCACCACGAAGAACACGCGGCCGTCGCGGCCCTCGGCCGCCTGGCGGGCGGGCTGCCGGCGTTCGGCATCGTCGCGGCCGTGCTGGGCGTGGTCAAGACCATGGGCTCGGTCGGCCAGCCGCCGGCGGTGCTGGGCGCGATGATCGGCTCGGCGCTGGTCGGCACGTTCCTCGGCATCCTGCTCGCGTACGGCTTCGTCGAGCCGCTGGGCGGCCTGCTGGAGCAGAAGGTGGAAGACAACGGCAAGGAACTGCAGTGCATCAAGACGACGCTGCTCGCGTCGATGCAGGGCTACGCGCCGCAGGTGGCCATCGAGTTCGGCCGCAAGGTGCTTTACTCGCCCGACCGCCCGAGCTTCGGCGAGCTCGAAAGCCACGTGAAGGGCAAGAAGTAGCGTCATGGCCGGCGATTCGAAGAAGCTCCAGCCGATCATCATCAAGCGCGTCAAGAAGGGCGGCCACGCCGCCCACGGCGGCGCCTGGAAGATCGCCTACGCCGACTTCGTGACGGCGATGATGGCGTTCTTCCTGCTGATGTGGCTGCTCGGCTCGACCACCGACGGCGACAAGAAGGGCATCGCCGATTACTTCCAGTCGCCGTTGAAGATCGCGATGGCCGGCGGCTCGGGCTCCGGGGACTCGAACTCCGTGCTCAAGGGCGGCGGCGAAAGCCTGACGTCGACGGTCGGCCAGGTCAAGAAGGGCGACATGGAGGCCAAGCGCAACACGATCAACCTGCACAAGCTCAAGGCCGAGCAGGTGCGCGCGGAGGTCGCGCGGCTCGAGGACCTGAAGCAGGAGATCCAGCAGAAGCTCTCGGGCAGCGAGAAGCTGAAGAGCCTCAGCCCGCAGATCCGCCTCGACATGACCCGCGACGGACTGCGCATCCAGATCGTCGACGACCAGAACCGGCCGATGTTCGATTCCGGCTCCGCGGTCATCAAACCCTACATGCGCGACCTGCTGCAGGCCATCGGCTCGGTGCTGACCGAAGTGCCCAACCACCTGACGCTCGAAGGCCACACCGACGCCCAGCCCTTCCCCGGGGGCGACCGGGGCTACGGCAACTGGGAGCTGTCGTCCGACCGCGCGAACGCCTCCCGCCGCGAATTGATCGCCGGCGGGCTGACCGACGACCGCGTGCTGCGCGTGCAGGGCCTCGCGTCGAGCCAGCCGTTCGACGACAAGGATCCGCTGGCGCCGTCGAACCGGCGCATCAGCATCATCGTGATGAACCGCGACGCCGAAGACCGCATGTTCCGCACGGCGCCGGAAGGCGCCGCCGCGCCGGGGGAAGATTCTTCCGCCCCGGGCGCGACAAATTCCACTGAGCCGGCCGCCGGCCCCTCAAGCGCGGCGGCGCATTGACCGATAACGCTTGGAGCACTTCGCCCTGAGGACACCATGAGCAATCCAACCGACCTGAAATTCCTTGTCGTCGACGACTTCTCCACCATGCGCCGCATCGTCCGCGGCCTGCTCAAGGAGATGGGCTGCAACAACTGCGAGGAAGCCGAAGACGGCGCGGTCGCGCTGAACATGCTGAAGGCGGCGAAGTTCGACTTCGTCGTCTCCGACATCAACATGCCCAACATGAACGGCTTCGACCTGCTCAAGGCGATCAAGGCCGACGACACGCTCAAGCATCTGCCGGTGCTGATGGTGACCGCCGAGGCGCGCAAGGAAGACATCCTCCTGGCCGCGCAATCGGGCGCCGCGGGCTACATCGTCAAGCCCTTCACCAAGGCCACCTTGGAAGAGAAGGTGCAGAAGATCATGCAAAAACTGACGGCGACAGCCTGACGCCCGGGAGCATCAAATGAAAATGGAAGACATTGCCGCGATGAAGATGGACTCGCTGGCGGTCGCGCCGGAGGTGTTCCAGCAGCTCGGCACGATCACCCGCCTGCTGCACGACACCATGCAGCAGCTGGGCGTGATGCCCAAGCTCCAGACCGCGACGGAAGGGCTGCCCGACGCGCGCAGCCGCCTCAGCTACATCGCGACGAAGACGGCGGACGCCGCCAACAAGGTGCTCAACACGGTCGACCAGGCGAAGGCCGAGCACCGCACGATCTCGGACGCGACGCGCGCGATGGCCCAGCTGATCGTGGCCGATCCGGTCAAAGCCGTGGCCTCGGGCGCGGTGATGAACTTCGTGAGCGAAGTCGAGATGTCGACCAAGCGCATCGACGACCATCTGACCGACATCATGATGGCGCAGGACTTCCACGACCTGACGGGCCAGGTGGTCGCCAAGGTGGTGACGCTGGCCAGCGACCTGGAGGACAGCCTCGTGAAGCTGCTGATCCAGGTGGTGCCGGAAGGCGTCCGCGAAACGGTCGACCCGAGCGTGCTCAACGGCCCGGTCGTGAATCCGGAAGGCCGCACGGACGTGGTGACGAACCAGGGCGAAGTCGACGACCTGCTGGCCAGCCTCGGGTTCTGACCGCCGGGCGCCCGGATCCTCCAGGCCGGCGCGGCACGGATTGCCTCCCTGCGGGCCGGGGCGGCCTCCTTCAGGCCAGGCCGACCAGCGCCGCCACCGCGATGGCCAGCGCGATTTGGGGAGATCCCAAACGGATATCGGCGCCGCCCGCCG
>JBEVLR010000269.1:0-4657 GCA_040509075.1 Burkholderiaceae bacterium
CGATTCCTCCAGCGTCGCGCGCCGCTCGGGCGCAAGATCGCGGCCGAAGCCGGACAGCTCGGCCGTGCCGCCGACGCGGATGCGATCGCCGAGCCGCGTCACGGCAACCTTGTGCGTTTCGTCCATGATCGTCGACTGCGGCGCGTGCGCTGCGTCGGTGATGGGCACGGTGATCGAGTAGCCCTTGACCGGGTACACCGGCACGCGGATGCCGACCTGCTTCAGCAGCAGCGGCGAGTAGCTGCCCAGCGCGACCAGGTAGGCGTCGGCGCGGAGGTCACCGGCGTCGGTGACGACGCGATCGATCTGCTGGCCGGCCTTCACGAGTTTCTGGATCTTGGTACCGTAGCGGAACTGCACGCCCTCCTTCACCGCCAGCGCGGCCAGGCTCTGCGTGAACTTGAAGCAGTCGCCGGTCTCGTCGCCGGGCAGCAGCAGGCCGCCGACGAACTTCTCCCGGACGCTTGCCAAGGCCGGCTCGTGGCGGATGCAGCCGTCGCGGTCGAGCGACTCGAAGGGCACGCCGCTGTCGCGCAGGATGGCGATGTCGCTGGCGCTGCCGTCGAGCTGCTTCTGCGTGCGAAACAGCTGCAACGTGCCCTGCATGCGCTCGTCGTAGGCGATCCCGGTGGATGAGCGCAGCGCGCGCAGGCAGTCTCGGCTGTACTCCGCCAGTCGCACCATGCGCGTCTTGTTGATCTCGTAGCGCGCCGCGGTGCAGTTGCGCAGCATCGACAGGCCCCAGCGCCACATCGACGCGTCCGCCATCGGCTTGATGACCAGCGGGCGGTGGTTCATCAGCAGCCACCGGATGGCCTTCAACGGCACGCCGGGCCCGGCCCACGGCGATGCGTAGCCGGGCGAGATCTCGCCGGCGTTGGCGAAGCTCGTCTCCAGCCCGGGGGCGATCTGGCGGTCGACCACCGTGACGTCGTGGCCCGCGCGGGCGAGGTAATAGGCGATCGAAGTGCCGATCACGCCGCTGCCGAGGACGAGGATGGTCATTGGACGGGCTCGCGCCTGAGCCTGGCTCAGGGAATTGGGAAATCGAACGATTGCGTGCGGAAGGGTTCGTCCGCCAGGCGGAAGTGCCACCATTCGAGCTCGTAGGGGACGAAGCCGCCCGCCGTCATCAGGCGCCGCAGCAGCAGGCGGTTTTCGCGGGCTCGGCCGCTCACCTCGTCCGACATGCAGGCCGAGGCCGGGTCGAAGTGGTCGAAGGGCGTGCCCATGTCGAGCTCCTGCAGGTCCGGCGCCCCCAGCCCCGCCGCGCCGACGGCCAGCGTCAGGTCGATGGCGCTGCCCCGCGAATGCGACGAGGCCGGCGCGATGTAGCCGCGCTGCAGCAATTCGCGTTTGGGGATCCGGGGATGATAGAGCCGGCGGGCCTCCGGATCCTCTTCGGCTTGCCCGCACCACCGCACCATGTCGCGGACCGCCCGCTCCGGCCGGTAGGCGTCGAAGACCTTGACGGCGAGCCCCGCGCGCGCGGCTTCTTCGCACACCGCGCGCAGCGCCAGCGCGGCCCGGGTGGTGGAGCAGCACTGCGCCGACTCGTAGCCGTCGAGCGGGCGGCCGATGAAATTCCGGTCGGTCGCGTAACGCGGGTCGATCAGGGCCGAGGGGCAGGCGTCGCGCAGCCGCGAGAAGCCGGCGGGCAGTTGGCCGCCGGCGATGGGCGCCGTCGCGTCGAGGGTGAGTTCCATGGATGGATTCCGGCGGAAAGGGGGAGACCGGATCGTCTCCGCGTCCGGCCCATCCGGGGGCGGTTCGGGCGCAGACAGGGGCGGCCTTGCGAAGGCGGCCTCATCATATCGGCCTCGCCGAGGCGGCGCGACGGGGCCGGGGCGGCGCGGGAACCCATCCTTGGGGGAACCCCGGACTTCGTCGGCGCTCCGCTCCCGATCGCCGCGCGCGGCATGACAAGATGCGGCCCATGGAAAAATTTCTCTCCTCCCGTCTCCTGGCGCTCGCCGCGGCGGCCGCGGCGTCGCTTTCCGCCCAGGGGGCGTCGTTGCCGCAGCCGGTGCGCGAGGTCGAGGGCGTGCGCGAATACCGGCTGCCCAACGGGCTGCAGGTGCTGCTGATCCCCGACGCGTCCAAGCCCACCGTCACCGTCAACGTGACGTACCGCGTCGGCAGCCGCTTCGAGGGGTACGGCGAGACCGGCATGGCCCACCTGCTCGAGCACCTGATGTTCAAGAGCACGAAGACGATGCGCAGCGTGAGCACCGAGCTGTCACGGCGCGGCATGCGCTTCAACGGGAGCACGACGGCCGACCGCACCAATTATTTCGAGACCTTCCCGTCCGATCCGGCGCAAATCGCCTGGGCGCTGAAGACCGAGGCGCAGCGCATGACGGGCGCCAACGTCATCAGGAAGGACCTGGATTCGGAGATGACCGTCGTCCGCAACGAGATGGAGTCGGGCGAGAACAGCCCGCTGCGCATCCTGATGGAGAAGGCGAACGCGGCCTCCTACCAGTGGCACGCCTACGGCAAGGACACGATCGGCGCGCGCTCCGACGTCGAGAACGTCGACATCCCGCACCTGCAGGCCTTCTACCGCACCTACTACCAGCCGGACAACGCGACGCTGATCGTCGCCGGCTCGTTCGACCCGGCCCGGGTGCTCGCCGAGGTCGTGCGCGATTTCTCCCCGATCCCGAAACCGGCGCGCGCGATTCCCGCCCCCTACACGGTGGAGCCGGTGCAGGACGGCGAGCGCGAGGTCACGCTGCGCCGCGTCGGCGGCGAAAAAGATCTGTACGCGACCTACCACATCCCGTCGATCGCCGCCCCCGAGCTGCCCGCGTTCGAGATCATCGCGACCGCGCTCGGCGACACGCCGAACGGCCGCCTGCACAAGCGCCTGGTCGAAACGGGCCTGGCCACCCAGGTGTTCGCCGACGCCGAGCGCCGCTCGGACCCGGGCCAGTTCGTGGTCGGCGCCATCCTCAGGAAGGACGACGACCTCGCCGCCGCGCAGAAGGTTTTCCTGGACACGATCGAAGGCCTGGGGTCCGAGCCGATCACCGCCGATGAACTCAAGCGCGCGCAACTGCAGCTCGACAAGAATTTCGACCAGCTGCTGTCCAGCCCGCAGCAACTGTGCCTGGCCTTGTCGGAGACGATCGCCGGCGGCGACTGGCGCCTGCTGTTCCTGCTGCACGACCGGGCCCGGGCGATGACGCTGGAGCAGGTCAATGCGGCCGCCGCGGCCTGGGTCAAGCCGTCGAACCGCACGTTGGGCCGCTTCATCCCGACCGATGCGCCCGACCGGTCGCCGCCCGCGCGGCGCGTCGACCCCGCGGCCGCGCTCGAGGGTTTCCAGCCCACGGCCACGTTCGGGGCCGGCGAGACGTTCGACTCCAGCCCGGCCAACCTCGACCGGCGGACCGAAGTGTCCACCTTGCCCAACGGCATGAAGCTCGCGCTGCTGCCCAAGAAATCCAAGGGCGGCACCGTGGAGATGCATGTCGACCTGCACTTCGGGTCCCTCGACGGCTTGCGCGGCAAGCGGGCGGCCGCGAACGCGGCGGGCATGATCATCGGCACCGGCACGCAGACCAGGACGCGCGCGCAGCTGAGCGACGCTTTCGACGCGCTGAAGACCGACTGGCAATTGGACGGCGGCCCGACGGGCGGCCGCGCCGGCCTCACGACCCGCCGCGAGGCGCTGATCCCGGCGCTCGAACTGCTGGCCGAGGCGATGCGCCGCCCCGCGTTCTCCGCCGAGGAATACGAGCAGGGCCGGCGCCAGGTGATCCAGGGCATCGAGAAGTCGAGCCAGGATCCGGGCGGCGTCGCGGGCGTCGCGCTCGGACGGGCGATGATGCGCGTCCCGCCGGATGATCCGCGCTACGTGGCGTCCTTCGACGAGCAGGTCGCCGAGGCCCAGTCGACGCCGCTGGACGCCGCGGCCGCGTTCTACCGCGCGTATTGGGGCGCCGACCACGCCGACATGGCCATCGTCGGCGACTTCGATCCGGTGCAGGTCAAGGAGGCGGTCGCCCGGCTGTTCGGCGACTGGCGGTCGCAGGCGCCCTATGCGCGCGTGCCCAATCCGGCCTCCGGCATCGTCGGCCTGCGCTTGAAGCTGCCGCTGGCGGACAAGGCCAACGCGGTCCTGATCGGCCAATTGCCGCTGAAGGTGCAGGACACCGACCCCGACCACCAGGCGCTCGCGCTCGCCGCCCACGTGCTCGGCGGCGGCGAGTTCGGCTCGCGGCTGACGGCGCGCGTCCGTCAGCGGGATGGGCTCTCGTACAACGTCGGCGCCGATTTCAACGCGTCGGCGTTCGAGCCCGCGGGCGGCATCGAGTTCTACGCCATCTACGCCCCGCAGAACCGCGCCCGCGTGCAGGCCGGCTTCGACGAGGAGCTCGCGCGCTTCGTCAAGGACGGCATCACCGCCGACGAACTGGCCGCCGCCAAACAGGCGATGCTCGCCGAGCGCGCCACGGCGCGCACCAGCGACGCGGCGGTCGCGGCCGGTTGGGCATTGAAGCTGGATCAGGGCCGCACGTTCGCGTGGAGCGCCCAGCAGGACGCCCGGCTCGCGGCGCTGACGGTCGACCAGGTGAACGCCGCGATCCGCAAGTGGATCGCGCCGGGCGACGTCGACTGGGCCGTCGCCGGCACTTTCGCGGAGACG
>JBEVLR010000270.1:0-5469 GCA_040509075.1 Burkholderiaceae bacterium
AGGCTCCAGGCTGACGGCCAACCCCTTGACGTCGCCCGGCAAAGTCTTCTTCCACAACGCGGTCGGCTGGTCTGACGAAATCACCCCCAACGATGCGGGCGCACCGGATTTCGGCAGCGCCCACAGCTCGAGCGACTGCGAGGGCTTCAACGCCACCTTCTGCAGCGGCTGGATCGACACCTGCCGATGATCCGCGCTGAGCCCCGCGACCAGCGCCTCGGCGCCTCGCGTGGCGCGCAGCACGACGATCATCGGCGCTTCGGAAGGCGCCGGCCGCGGCGTCGTCCCCAGCAGCAGCGCGGTCAGCGACGCCAGCGCGCCGAACGCCTGCCAGAAACGCAGCTTGCGCGACGAGGGCCCGCCCGCCGGGGCCGCGGCCCATCCCAATCTCGATTCGATCGCCGGCCAGACGGGCGCCGACGGCTCGATGGGCTCGGCCTCGAGCGCCATCGGCAGCAGCCGCCGCTCCCAGCCCTCGACCGCGCGGCGCAGGTTCGGGTGCGCCGGCAGCAGCGCATCGAAACGTCGCCGCGCGCCGCCGGTCAACGTGCCCAGCGCGTATTCGGCCGCCAGGCGGTCGGGAAGTTCTCCGCGAAGCAGGTTCATGATCTGGCTCCCGACCATCCGCAGCGTTCCAGGCAGGCCTTCAATGCGATGAGCCCGCGCCGCACCCAAGTCTTCACCGAGCCGAGCGGCGCGCCCAGGTGCGCGGCGATCTCGCCGTGGCTCAGGCCCTGGTAATACGCCAGCGAGATCGACTGCTGCTGCGCGCCTTGCAGCCTGCCCAGGCATCCCCGAACGGCGTCGGCCTCGGACCGCGCTTCGAAGGTGCCGGCCGGCCCCGGCCCGGGATCGGGCATCCGGTGCGTGGGATCGCCGTCGTCCAGGTCCGCAGGGGCGGGCAGATCGCCGAGCGCCACCTCGGGCCGCGCGCCGCGCGAACGCAGGTGATCGATCGCGCGATACCGCGCCGCCGCCGCCATCCACGCCATCGGCGAGCCGGCGCCGGGGCGATACTGGCCGGCCGCCTTCCACACGCGCACGTAGACGTCCTGCAGCAGATCCTCGGCCAGCGCGCCGCGGCCGACCAGTTGCGCGATCACGCCCAGCAGCCGCGGCGACGTCGCCTCATACAGCTCGCGGAAAGCCTGCCTGTCGCCCAACGCGCAGCGGCCGAGCCAGTCGCCCAGGCGCGTTTCGGCCTCGTTTGCGGGAATCGCCGCGGGCGCGGTCATGAGGGGTTCACTTTCACGGAGCTGTTCCTTGCGAAATGCCGCGGATGCGGCGGCGCGCGAGAGTGTGCAGTGGGCATGCGGGTTCGGCAAGCAGGCGCTGCGTTCGTCCTCGGCGGCGGCGGCGGATGCCGCAGCCCTACAGTGATTACGTCGACGATCGCGCTCCGGATTCGCTGCGGAAGGCTTGCGTCGACCCGCCACGGCGGGCGAGCGGTTTGGCGTGACATGGTTCACGCCCGGGCGCCGCGAAGGCGGCGATCGTTGTTGCTCAGGCGCAAATGAAGCCGTCGGAGGGGTTTGTTCGGTTGAACATCGGGCGGCGGCTTTGCTTCAATGGAGTCGAGTACCCCCAGCACAGTCGGAGGTTGCCTTGTCGACATCGCACGAAAGCCCGGCCGGCGCCCGTTCCTCGCCGCATATCCCGATCGCCCGCATGCGGTCGCTCTACCGGCTCGACGCCGTCAGCCAGCGGCTGGCGAAGCTGCAGCAGCAGCAAGAGCACGACGGCCTGCGCACGACGTACGAACGGATGCTCGAGAAGGGCCCCGAGCGCTTCCAGGTCAAGCCGGCCGGCCTGCCGGCGATGGACCGCCTGTACGGCGAGATGCCCAATTTCCACGACGCGCTCGACGACGTGAAGCGCCAGATCGCGCTGTGCCAGGACAGCGGCGACGCCCTCGAGATCACGCCCATGCTGCTGCTCGGGCCGCCGGGCGTGGGCAAGACGCATTTCGCGCGCGAGGTCGCAGAACTGCTCGGCACCGGGATGGGCTTCATCCCGATGAGCTCGCTGACCGCCGGCTGGGTGCTGAGCGGCTCATCGAGCCAGTGGAAAGGGGCGCGGCCGGGCAAAGTGTTCGAGACGCTGGTGGACGGCGCTTACGCCAATCCGGTCATGGTGGTCGACGAGATCGACAAGGCGCGCAGCGAGCATGCGTACGATCCGCTCGGATCGCTGTACAGCTTGATGGAGCAGGACACCGCGGCGGAATTCACCGACGAATTCGCGGAAGTGCCGATCGATGCCAGCCAGGTGATCTGGGTCGCCACGGCGAACGACGCGCGCTCGATCCCCGACCCGATCCTGAACCGGATGAACGTCTACCAGGTGGAGGCGCCCGACCAAGCCGCCGCGCGCGCGATCGCCCAGCGCCTGTACGGCGAGATCCGCGCCGATCACGACTGGGGCCGGCGCTTCGACGCGACGCCGCACGCCGACGTGCTCGACCGCCTGGCCGAGCTGGCGCCGCGCGAGATGCGGCGCGCGCTGATGACCGGCTTCGGCAATGCCCGCCTGGCCGGCCGCGACGAGATTCGCATCGACGACTTGCCGTCGGCCCAAGCCCGCCGGGGGAAGATCGGCTTCACGCATTAGGGCGGGCGTCTTCCGGCGAGATCGGCTGGGGTGACCGCTCCCGCCCCGCCGGCCAAGATGGAACCGCATCGCCGCACACCGTCATGTCCCGGCCGGAGGACGGGGCGCCGCCCCTCGGCGCCCTTCGACGTCCCGCGCCCCGATATCATCGTCCGATGCCCACCTCCCTCGAAGGCCGACTCGTCGTCGCCATCTCGTCCCGCGCGCTGTTCGATTTCGAAGAGGAGAACCGCGTCTTCGAGGACGGGGACGACCGGGCCTACATGCAGCTCCAGCTCGAACGGCTGGACGTCCCGGCGCGGCCCGGCGTCGCTTTCTCCCTGGTGCGCAAGCTGCTGCAATTCCGCGACCCGGCGCCGCGCGTGGAAGTGGTGCTGCTGTCGCGCAACGATCCGGTGTCGGGCATGCGCGCCTTCCGATCGGCCAAGCACTACGGGCTGCCGATCGAGCGCGGCACGTTCACCCGCGGACGCAGCCCATGGCGCTACCTGAAGCCGCTCGGCGCGCACCTGTTCCTGACGGCCAACGGGGACGACGTGCGGTCCGCGCTCGACGCCGGCGTGCCGGCTGCGACCGTCTATCCGCATTCGGCGCACGCATCGGATGCGCATCCGAACGAAGTCCGCATCGCGTTCGACGGCGACGCGGTGCTGTTCTCCGACGAGTCGGAACGGGTCTTCCATGCCGAGGGGCTCGACGCCTTCCAGCAGCACGAGACCGCCCAGGCCGCGACCCCGCTCGCGCCCGGCCCGTTCAAGCCCCTGCTCGCCGCGCTGCACCGCCTGCAGCAAGCGGCCACCGGCGGCATGGCCGTGCGCACCGCGCTCGTCACGGCGCGCAGCGCACCGGCGCACGAACGCGCGATCCGCACGCTGATGGAGTGGCGGATCGACATCGACGAGGCGATGTTCCTCGGCGGGCTTCCGAAGGGGGAATTCCTGCGCGAATTCGAACCCGATTTCTTCTTCGACGACCAGACGCGCCACGTCGAAAGCGCGGCGAGCCACGTCCCCGCCGGACATGTGGCGGCCGGCGTCGCCAACGTGATCCCGGTGGGATGAACGCCGCCGGCCGCCCGAAGGCGTTCCACCGCAGCGCGCAGCGCGGAGGTTCATGTTGAACCGCTCGGCCGCCCGAAGGTTCGCACCGCGCGCAGGCCGCCTCATCGGCGGTGCCCTGGAGACACCCACGCCATCAGAAGATTCCTTCGCCCCGCCGCCGTTCGACGCCGCCGCGGCGCTCGCCACACTCAAGCGCAGCCTGCGCGACCTGAAGCTCGCCGAACGCAACGGCGCGTTCGAGCTGAATGGCCGCCCGGTCGTGCGTGCGCAGGCCGACGGCGCCGCACTGACGCTGTCGGTGGTCAAACGACCGTCGGGTTCACCCGATTGGGAACACGCCCAGGCGCGTGACCACGCGATGCTGCGCAAGTTCGTCGACGACCTGAAGAAACGCCTGTCGCGCTGGAACGACGCGCGCGGCGACGATTGAGTAACCGTGTCTCAAGTCGAGCAGCTTTGAACTCGGGATCCCATGGCACACCGCTTCTGGCCATGGCGTTGAGCGTGGCCAGGAGCTTGCGCATGCAGGCGCCAAAACGGCCGTCCGCGACGCGCGGGTGGCGTTCGGCGGCGAGCCGCCGCACGCGGCCGCAGGGCCGGCGCCCCAGCTCGGGTGGCGCGGCGCCGGCGAAACTCGGCCGGTTGCCGCCGCGGACATCGGCCACGAGGGTGAACTGGCTGACGATCGACAGCCCCGCCCCGGGCACGCCGGCATGGCGGGATCCATCTTGCCGGCGGGGCCGTTGAAGATGCCCAACTTCAACGGCTTGGCGACGAGGCGGTCGGCGTGCGCGTCGGTGCCGGACGGCTCGGCGCAGACGAACGCCAGCAGCCCCTGGGCGGTCGCGCCGACGACCTCGCCCGCGATCTCGTACCGTGCCGCGCGCACCCGCTGAACCAGCGCCGGCATCGCCTTCGCTTCGTCTCAGGTTCGGCGCGACCCGGCCCGCGCCGCCGGGGCCCCGGATCCTTGCGCCGGCGTCGGCGCGCCAGGGGTTTCGGGCGGGCCGCCATCAGCCGCGTCGACGTAGGCCTCGACGTCGGTCGGCAGCAGCTGGATCGTCGTGCGCAGGCCCGCGACGTCGCGCATCAGCGCACGTTCGACCTCCGCGCGCAGCGCCGCCGCGCGGCCCAGCGTCCAGCCCACGGGCGCATGCATGTGCAGATCGACGAAGCGGCGCTGGCCGGCGCGCCGCGTGACGACGTGGTCGAACCGGATGGGCTGGCCGTCGAACGCCGTTAGCGTCTTCTCGATCTGCGCGCGGACGTCGGGCTCCACAGCCATGTCCATCAGCCCGTCGGCCGAGCGCCAGACCAGCGAAATGCCTTCACGCACGATGTTGCCGGCCACGCAGACCGCCACCACCGGGTCCAGCCACAGCCAACCGGTGACGTGCACGCCGACGAGACCGAAGACGACGCCCACCGAAGTCCAGACATCGGTGATCAGGTGCCGCGCGTCGGCTTCGAGGGCGATCGAGCGCTGCGCCGCGGCCTTGCGCAGCATCGCCAGCGCGAGCCCGCCGTTCAGCGCGGTCGACACCAGCGACAGCGCGATGCCGGCGCCGATCGCCTGCACCGGCGCCGGGTGCAGCAGGCGCTCGGACGCCGCGCCGACGATGGCGATCGCGGCGGCGACGATCAGCACGCCCTCGAAACCGCTCGAGAAATACTCGGCCTTGTGATGGCCGTAGGGATGGCCTTCGTCGGGCGGCTGCGACGCCCAGGACACCATCATCAGCGCGAACAGCGCGCCCGCGAGGTTCACGAGCCCTTCCAGCGCATCCGACAGCAGGCT
>JBEVLR010000271.1:0-4019 GCA_040509075.1 Burkholderiaceae bacterium
CTTGGAAACGCGTTTTTTCTCCAGTAGCATCCGCAGTGCCAGAAGGAGCGCAAGCTCTCGAAGGTGATTAATCAACTTCTAGAAGGAAATCAATCATGGCAACTGCGAAAAAAGCTGCGAAGAAGGCGCCTGCCAAAAAGGCCCCCGCAAAGAAGGCTGCTCCGGCGAAGAAGGCCGTAGCGAAGAAGGCTCCGGCCAAGAAGGCCCCGGCGAAGAAGGCGGCCCCGGCCAAGAAGGCCAAGGCCCCGGCCAAGAAGCGGACCCCGAACGCCGCGTTCATGAAGGCGATGACCCCCAGCGGTTCTCTCGCGGCGATCATCGGCGACAAGCCGCTGCCCCGCACCGAGGTCACCAAGAAGGTCTGGGAATACATCAAGAAGAACGACCTCCAGGACAAGGCCAAGCGGACCATGATCAACGCCGACGCCAAGCTGAAGGAAATCTTCAAGAAGGCCCAGGTCTCGATGTTCGAGATGACCAAGCTGATCAACGCCCACCTGAGCTGAGCGTCCCTTCGGGCGGCCTCGCGGCCGCCCCGGATCGAACCGTTCCGAACCGGCGCCGCGACGAAAGTCGTCGCGCCGGTTTTTTATCGCCCGCCCGGCGCGCCGCCTCGCTCGTCCAGCAGCCGGCTCAGGTAAAGGCCCGTGTGGCCTTCCGCGCAAGCCGCCACGGTCTCCGGGGTGCCCGCGACGACCACGCGGCCGCCGCCGTCGCCGCCTTCGGGGCCCATGTCGATCACCCACACCGCCGTCTAGAAGACGTCGAGGTTGTGTTCGATCACGACGATCGTGTTGCCGGCGTCGCGCAGCTGGTGCAGGACGGTCAGCAGCAGCTGGATGTCGGCGAAATGCAGGCCGGTGGTGGGCTCGTCGAGGATGTAGAGCGTGCGGCCGGTGTCGCGCTTGCTCAGCTCCAGCGCCAGCTTGACGCGCTGCGCCTCGCCGCCCGACAAGGTCGTCGCGCTCTGCCCGAGCGTGATGTAGCCGAGGCCGACGTCCAGCAGCGTCTGCAGCTTGCGCGCGATGTTGGGCACCGCCGAGAAGAACGCGAGCGCGTCCTCCACCGTCAGCGCCAGCACCTGCGCGATGTGCTTGCCTTTGTAGAGGACCTCCAGCGTCTCGCGGTTGTAGCGCTTGCCGTGGCAGATGTCGCAGGGCACGTAGACGTCGGGCAGGAAATGCATCTCGACCTTCAGCATGCCGTCGCCCTGGCAGCTTTCGCATCGGCCGCCCGGCACGTTGAAGCTGAAGCGCCCGGGGCCGTAGCCGCGTTCGCGCGCGGCCGGCACTTCGGCGAACATCTCGCGGATCGGCGTGAAAAGCCCCGTGTAGGTCGCCGGGTTCGAGCGCGGCGTGCGGCCGATCGGGCTCTGGTCGACGTTGATCACCTTGTCGAACGCCTCCATCCCTTCGAGCGCGTCGTGCGGCGCCGCCTCGGCGTGGCTGCCGTACAGCTCGCGGGCGACGGCCGCATACAGCGTGTCGTTGACCAGCGTCGACTTGCCCGAGCCCGAAACGCCGGTCACGCACGTGAGCAGCCCGACCGGGATGTCGACGGTCACGCCCTTCAGGTTGTTGCCGCGCGCCCCGCGCAGGCGCAGGCGCGACGACTCCTTCGGATCGCCATCCCCGGCGTCCGGCCGCCACGGATGGCGCGCGGCCGGGATCGGGATGCGCAGCGCGCGCGACAGGTAGCGCCCGGTCAGCGATTCGGGATTGGCCGCGACTTCCTCGGGCGTGCCCTGCGCGATCACGTGGCCGCCGTGCACGCCGGCGCCCGGGCCCATGTCGATGCAGTGCTCGGAGGCGCGGATCATGTCTTCGTCGTGCTCCACGACCAGCACCGAGTTGCCCAGGTCGCGCAGGTGGCGCAGCGTCGCGATCAGGCGGTCGTTGTCGCGCTGGTGCAGGCCGATCGACGGCTCGTCGAGCACGTACATCACGCCGGTGAGGCCCGAGCCGATCTGGGACGCGAGGCGGATGCGCTGCGCCTCGCCGCCGGACAGCGTGTCGGCGCTGCGGTCGAGGCTCAGGTAGTTCAGCCCGACGTTGTTCAGGAAGGTCAGGCGGCTGCGGATCTCGCGCACGACCTTGTCGGCGATGTCCGCCCGCGCCCCCTCCAGCTGCAGCTGCGCGAAGTAGCCCAGGCAATCCGACAGCGTCGAATGTTCGATCTCGTAGATGGGCTTGCGGCGCGACGCCTGGGCGCGCCCGCCGTCGACGTCGACGAGGAACACGTGCCGGGCCTCGCGGCGCAGGCGCGTGCCGTGGCAGGCCGGACAGGCGCGCGCGGCCTGGTAGCGCGCCAATTCCTCGCGCACCGCGGCCGAGTCCGTCTCGCGGAAGCGGCGCTCGAAGTTCGGCAGGATCCCTTCGAACGGATGCGCGCGCTTGACGGCGCCCGCGCGCCGGCTCTTGCCGCCGCCGGACTCCGCGGCGTAGGTGAACTCGATGTCTTCCGTGCCCGAACCCTTGAGCAGCACCTCGCGGGCGCGCTCGGGCAGCGTCTCGAAGGGCGCGTCGACGTCGAAGCCATAGTGCGCCGCCACGCTTTCCAGCATCGAGAACGTGTAGGCGTTGCGCCGATCCCAGCCCTTGACGGCGCCGGCCGCCAGGCTCAGCGTCGGGAACGCGACCACGCGCTCCGGGTCGAACGCGATGACCTGGCCCAGCCCGTCGCAGCCGGGGCAGGCGCCCACCGGCGAGTTGAACGAGAACAGCCGCGGCTCGAGTTCGGGCAGCGAATAGCTGCATTTCGGGCAGGCGAACTTGGCGGAGAAGAGGTGCTCGGCGCCGGTGTCCGTCTCGAGCGCGAGCGCCCGCCCGTCGGCGATCCGCAACGCGGCCTCGAAGCTTTCGGCCAGCCGCTGGCGCGCGTCGCCGCGCGTCTTCAGGCGGTCGATCACGATGTCGATGTCGTGTTTCTCGGTCTTCTTCAGCTTCGGCAGCTCGCCCGCCTCGACGATGGCCCCGTCGACCCGGAAGCGCACGTAGCCTTGCGACTGCATGTCGGCGAAGAGGTCGACGAACTCGCCCTTGCGGTCGCGCACCACCGGCGCGAGCACCATCAGCTTCGTCTCCTCCGGCAGCGCGAGCACCGCGTCGACCATCTGCGCCACCGGCGTCGCCGACAGCGGCAGGTCGTGGTCGGGGCAATACGGCGTGCCGGCGCGCGCGAACAGCAGGCGCAGGTAATCGTGGATCTCGGTGACGGTGCCCACCGTCGAGCGCGGGTTGTGGCTCGTCGCCTTCTGCTCGATCGAGATCGCCGGCGCCAGGCCCTCGATCACGTCGACGTCGGGCTTGTCCATCAGCTGCAGGAACTGGCGCGCGTACGCCGACAGGCTCTCGACGTAGCGGCGCTGGCCTTCCGCGTACAGCGTGTCGAACGCGAGGCTGGACTTGCCCGACCCCGACAAGCCGGTGATCACCACCAGCGCGTGCTTCGGGATGTCGAGGTCGATGTTCTTCAGGTTGTGCGTGCGGGCGCCGCGCACGCGGATGCCGAGGGCGTCGGGGCGCGGGGCGCGGACGGCCTGGGCCAGCGGGCGGCCTTCGTCACCGGCTCTGGAAGCGATCGGCGCCGCCGCAGCGACGACGTCGGGCGCCGCGTCGGAAGGGCCGACGCGGGATTTTTTCGGAAATGGAGTTTTCGAAGACGGCATGGCACTGGGCGGCGGGCAACCGGTCATGATAAACAAGACGTCAAGCCCTGGACAGAACACGGCGCCCGAAATCGGGAGCGCGCCGTCAGGGTTTTCGGCTCGTTTATCGAGCCGAATGCGCGGGTGAGGTTTCGAGACTGATCCGAACAATGGAGGTCTCGTTGCAAACCGCCGTGCCGCCATGTTGCTTTTCCAGACCGCGCCCGCCGTGGCACCGAAGACCGGGAAGGCCGGGAAGACCGGGAAGGCTGGCGCCCCGATCCGGCGGGCGGCCCTCCTTGCCGTGTGCGGGCTGGGCCTGTTCGGGGCGTGGCCGGTGCCCGCCCAGGCGGCCCCGCCCGCGGTGGGGGTG
>JBEVLR010000272.1:0-10288 GCA_040509075.1 Burkholderiaceae bacterium
CTGCTCCAGCACCATCTTGCCGGCCTCGATCTAGGACAGGTCGAGGAAGTCGTTGATCACCTGCAGCAGATGCCTGCCGGCGTCGACGACCTTGGCGAGCCGATCCTTCAGCAGGCTGTCGCCGGCATCGCGCGCCATCAGGTGGGTGAGGCCGATGATCGCGTTCATCGGCGTGCGGATCTCATGGCTCATGTTGGCCAGGAACGCGCTCTTCGCGCGGCTGGCGGCGTCGGCGCGCTGGGTCATGACGCGCTGCTCGTGCAGCGCGTCGGCCTGCATCCGCGCGGATCGGCGCAGCGACATCAGCAGCAGCGCCGTGGTGGCGGCGAGCGCGAACCAGACGAGCGCCGCCAGCGCCAATTCCTTGTACCAGGGGGCGAACAGCTCGTCCCGCGAGAAGCCGACGAGCACATACAGCGGATACGATTCCAGCTGCCGGTACATCACCATGCGCTCGAAGCCGTCGATCGTGCTGCGGGTGTCGATCAGCCGGGCGGCGTTGCCGGCCGCATACGCCGCGATCATCTCCTTGGCGGTCACCTTCACCACGCGCTCGTCGCCCTCGAGCTTCAGCTCGGGCCGGCGCAGCAACATTTCGAGGCGCGGGTTGAACAGCACGATGGCGCCGTGCTCGCCGATGTTGAGCGGCTGCAGGATGCGGGTGAAATCGTCCATCTCCAGCGTGAGGTAGACCACTCCGGTGGAACGTGGGCCGCCGTCGCCGATGCGCCGCGCCACCGGCAGCACCCAGCGGTCGGTGATGCGCGATTTCAGCGGCAGGCCGATGACGAAATCGGGCGTGCGCAGCGCATCCTGGAAGAAGCGCCGCTGCGCGACGCTGAGCGGACGGGCCGGATCGATCCCGGGGCCGAAGACGACGTTCCCATCGGCATCGGTGGCCCGGATCGCGGGCTCGCCCGGCAACTGCTTGCGCAAGCTCGCCAACAGGCCCGAGAACTCCGCCCGGCCGACGGGGCCGCGCGCCTCGAGCAGCGCGAAGTCCCGCGCCGCCGACTGCAGCACCAGATCGGCGGACTGGAACTTGGAGAAGAAATACCGCTCGAGGCTGAGCGTCAGGTTCTGCAGGTCGCCGGCGGTGTCGGCCTGATAGCGGTCGCGGCTGACCTTGAGCGAATAGGCGAGGAAAACGGCGATCGCCAACAGGATGACCCCGGCGCCCCAGACGAGCCCGGCGCCCGACCAGGCGGCCGCGCCGGGAGATCCGGCCCCCGCCTTCGTCGTCATCCGGCTCGCGCGCATCGTCCTCCCGAACGCTTGCTTCCAGTCATCTGGTCCGGCTTGCATTCACCCACGTTTCAACCTCTTTAGTCAAGACGGGAAATCTCATGTCGGCGGATCGCCGGCGGACGGGCCGGCCCAGGCCCGGGCACTCCGATTGCCTCAGCAGCTCGGCAATCGGCGAATCCCTCGCCGGCACGTCATTGACGACAACGTCGGTCGCATTCGACCGTCCAAGGAGACTGGCATGAACATCAACAAGGTCCTGAAGGCCGGCATCGCTTCCGTGGCGGTCGCCGCCGCGGCGGGGTGCTCGACCACCGCTAGCGTCACCGCCGATTCGTCGGCCAGCCGCGGAGACAAGACGTCCGAGGCGCGCCGCACCATCGACGCGGGCTACCACGAGACGCTGGAACGCCTGTACAGCACCACGCCGGGCAGCCGGGAGATGGTGGCCAAGGCGCGCGGCGTCCTCGTGTTCCCGCACGTGCTCGCGGCCGGCCTGGTGGTCGGCGGCGCCTACGGCGAAGGCGAGTTGCGCGTCAACGGCGCCGTCGACGGCTACTACAGCACCACCACGGGCTCGGTCGGATGGCAGATCGGCGCGCAGTCCAAGGCGCTCGTCTTCCTGTTCATGACCCAGGACGCGCTCGACAAATTCCGCGCCGGCCAGGGCTGGGCGGGCGGCGTCGACGCCTCGGTGGCCGTCCTGAAGGTCGGCGCGAACGGCGCGATCGACGGCAACGCGGCGCAGGCGCCCACGGTGGCCTTCATCATGACGAACGCGGGCCTGATGGCCAACCTGACGCTCGAGGGGACGAAAGTCACGCGCCTGCAGTGATCCCGCGCCGGCCGGGCCGGCCGCCTTCGGGCGCGCCGGCCGGGTCGCGGCGCCCACCCGCGCGAAAATGGCGGCCGCAACTCCGAAAGCCGTCATGACCCCCCTCTCGATCCATCCGAACGTCGCCATCGGCAACGGCGGCCCTTTCGTCCTGTTCGGCGGCGTCAACGTGCTCGAATCCAGGGAGCTCGCCCTGCGGGCCGCCGAAGAATTCGTCCGGGTGACCGCGAAGCTCGGCATTCCTTACGTCTTCAAGGCCAGCTTCGACAAAGCCAACCGGTCGTCGATCCATTCGTATCGCGGCCCCGGCCTCGAGGAAGGCTTGAAGATCCTGCAGGCCGTGAAAGCCGAATTCGGCGTGCCCGTGATCACCGACGTCCATGAGCCCGCCCAGGCCCCGCCCGCCGCGGAGGTGGCGGACGTGCTGCAGCTGCCGGCGTTCCTGGCGCGGCAGACCGACCTCGTCGTCGCGCTGGCGAGGACCGGCCGCGCGATCAACATCAAGAAACCGCAGTTCCTCAGCCCGCCGCAGGTCAAGAACATCGTCGAAAAATTCGTCGAAGCCGGCAACGGCCGGTTGATCCTGTGCGATCGCGGCACTTGCCTGGGCTACGACAACCTCGTCGTCGACATGCTGGGCTTCGGCGTCATGAAGCGGGTGACCGGGGGCCTGCCCGTGATCTTCGACGTGACGCACGCGCTCCAGCAACGCGACCCCGGCTCCGCCGCGTCCGGCGGCCGGCGCGCTCAGGTGGCCGAGCTCGCGCGCGCGGGCATGGCGGTGGGCCTCGCGGGCTTGTTCCTCGAAGCGCATCCGGATCCGGACAACGCGAAGTGCGACGGCCCCAGCGCGCTGCCGCTCGACCAGCTCGAACCCTTCCTGGCGCAGATGAAAGCGGTCGACGACCTGGTGAAATCGTTCGCGCCGATGAAGCTGGCCTGAAAGGCCGCTCACCCGCCGGCGCCGGACTGCGGCCCGGCGTCGGGCCGCATCAGGCTTTCGCGCTCGCGCAACTGCGGGAACCATCTCATCCACAGGCCGACCACCACCAGCGTGCCGAAGCCGCCCAGCAGCACCGAGCCCACCGGGCCCAGCAGCGCGGCCGTCGCGCCGGATTCGAATTCGCCGAGCTGGTTGCTCGCGCCGATGAAGATCGAATTGACCGCGCTCACGCGGCCGCGCATCGCATCGGGGGTATCGAGCTGCACCAGCGTCTGGCGCACGACGACGCTGACCATGTCGGCCGCGCCGTTGACGAACAGCGCCGCCATCGACAGCCAGAACAGGTGCGAGACCGCGAACACGATCGTGGTGGCGCCGAACGCCGCCACCGACCAGAACAGCACCTTGCCGACGCCGCGCCGGATCGACCAGCGCGCGAGCGCCAGCGACATCGCGAACGCGCCGACCGCCGGCGCGCCGCGCAGCAGGCCCAGGCCTTCCGGGCCGACGTGCAGGATGTCGCGCGCATAGATCGGCAGCAGCGCCGTGGCGCCGCCCAGCAGCACCGCGAACAGGTCGAGCGAGATCGCCCCCAGCACCACCGGCCGCGCGCGGATGAAGCGCACGCCGGCCAGCAGCGTGTCCATCGTCACCGGCTCGCGCGGCCCCGGCTTGTGTTCGTAGCGCGCGCTCCGCACGAGCGCGATCGCGGCCACGAACAGCGCCGCGCAGACGACGTAGACCCGGCCCGCGCCCGCCGAATACAGGACGCCGCCGAGCGCCGGGCCGCCGATGATCGCCGCCTGCATCCCCGACGAGCTGAACGCCAGCGCGCGCGCCAGCATCGGGGCCGGCACCAGCAGCGGCGTGAGCGCCTGCTGGGCCGTCATCTGGAACGCGCGCGCGACGCCCAGCAGCAGCGACACCGCCAGGATCAGGTCGCGGCCGATCCAGCGTTCCCGGATCGCCAGCAGCAAGGCGAGCGCCGCCGCCATCTGCATGGCCAGCGCCGCCGCCACGATGAGCCGGCGGTCGTGGCGGTCGGCCACGTGGCCCGACACCAGCGCGAGCGCGAGCGCCGGCAGGAATTGGAAGAGGCCCACCAGGCCGAGGTCCCACGCGCTGCGCGTCAGGTCGTACATCTGCCAGGAGACGGCCACCATCAGCATCTGATTGGCCGTCGTGCCGGCCAGCCGGCCGGCCCAGAAGCGGAGGAACGACGGGGAAGATCGCAGCGAGCGGGAGAGCGCCATGGCGGCGCCATCGTCGCACACGCGCCGGCGGCGCCGTTCAGCCGCGCTTCAGCCCGGGAAGCCGGTCTTCTGCGCCCACTGGTTGCTGAACGCCAGGATCGACACCTTCTCGTACAGGCCCGCCTGCGTGAACGGTTCGGCGGCCCGCCACGCTTCGGCGGCGGCGCGGTCCTCGAAATCGATCACGAGCAGGCTGCCCAGCATCGCCTTGCCGTCGTCCGACAGCAGCGGGCCGGCGAATGCGATGCGGTCGGCCACTTGGCGCAGGTACTCCTTGTGGACCGGGCGGATGTCGGCGCGGATCGTGTTCGGGTCGGTGCGGTCGAGGAGGTGGAAGACGAAAAGCATCGGATGTCCTGTCGAAGAGGAAGAAAGGTCGGCGGGCGCCGCCGCGCGAACTATAGGACAGGCGGGCGACGCCGGGACAGCGCGGCAGCGGCGGCGCGAAGCGGGCCGGCCCGCCCGCACCACCCTTCGCGCCGCGCGGTTTCGCCCTTGTGGATGAATGCCTCTCGGTGAGAGACTGGACCATGGCCATCGACATCCCTTCCGTCGGCCCGCAGTCCGGTGCTTGGCTGGAACTCGCGGATGTGCAGCGTCTGCTGCTGGGCGCTTGGCCCGGAGTCGCGCTGGCGCTCGACGCGCGAGGCCGCATCCGCTGGCTCAACCCGGCCGCCGAAGAACGGCTCGGGTACGGTCGCGACGAACTGCAGGGCGCGGCGCTCGCCGAAGCGCTGATCCCGCTGGAAGAGATCGAGGTGCGCGCGGCGCAACTGTCGGCCGAACTCGGCGAGCGCGTGCCCGCCGACATGAGCGTGCTCGGCGCCGCGCTGCGCCGCGACGGCGACGCCGCCCCGCCCGAGCCGCACGAATGGGTGCTGCGCCACAAGAACGGCTCGCCGCAACGCACGCGGCTCGCGGTCTGCGCGCTGCGCGACCCGCAGGGAAACGCCGTCGGGCTGATCGCCGTCGAGCCGCTGGCCCATCCGGACGATGCGCCGCTGAAGCTGACCCATCACGACAGCCTCACCGGCTTGCCCACGCGCGCGGTGCTGCAAGACCGCGCCGAGATGGCGCTGTTGCGCGCCGCGCGCCACAAGAGCGTGCTGGCGCTGATGCTGATCGAGATCGTCGGCTTCGACGCGCTGTGCGAGCGGCACGGCCACACCGTGGGCGACGACGTGCTGCGCGCGATCGCCGGCCGGCTGCATTTCGAGCTGCGCAAGACCGACACGGCCGTGCGTCTCGAACGCGGCCAGTTCGCCGCGATGCTGGTCGACCTGCATCGGCCCGACGAGGCGCAGCGCGTGGCCGAGAAGATCGCCAAGTCGCTTTCGGCTCCGATCAACGTCGGCGTGGCCCGCCTCGAGATCACGGCCCGCCTGGGCGTCGTCTGGGCGCCGTCCCACGGCAACCAGCTGCTGCCGCTGCTGCAGGCGGCCGAGGCATTGCTGCTGAACGCGCCGGCCGACCAGGGCGGCGTGCACTGCGGGCCCGTCGAGGCCGGTTGAGGCGCCGCCGGCGCTAAAAACCCGCCGGGTCAACCGAAGATCGGCGCGGCTTTCCAAAGTCCGCCGACACGCCGGCTTCGGCTGCGCGCACAAAATTTCGCGTGGATGCGGCTGACCGGATTGCGGTTCATTCAAAGTCGAGCAAAACCAATCCGCGTGCCCGAATGGAGACTTCCGGCATCGCTCGAACATGCCTCCGCTGCCGACATCATTGCAAACCGGCTCGACCGAGCCGCCGCCCGCCGTTCTCCCAGAGGGCGAACGATCTCCCAGAGGAACCAAGCGCCGCCACGAAGAAGACGAAACTGCGGCCGCCGAAAGCCCGCGCGATGACCGGTTTCCGCCCGTGCGCGAAAAAACGTTCGCGTCGCCCCCCCGGAAACTGGCCAAGCTCCGCGACGCGTCGGATGCGGGGCGGAAATCGGAAAGCGGCGCCTCGGGAAGCGTTCCCACAGGCCAGGTGGAACAGGGTTGCGAAGAAGCGCCGCAGGCCGTCGATTTTTCGGCGATCGGCGTCGGGCTCATCGAAAAGCACACCTACGGCAGATTCACGAAGACCGAATTTTCCGACACCGTCGGGCTGCTCCTGCATCAGCTGACGGACCACGAATGGCCCGTCGCCGCCGACCTGCTCGAGAAACTCGACAGCGCCCGAATCGACCTCGATCCCGGGGTCGCCGTCGCGGCGATGCGCGTGTTCGGCAAGGCGGGCCGGGCCGCCGAAGCGCAGCAATTGCTGCTGCGAATGAAAGCGCTCGGCCTCGAGCGCGCGGCCGCCCACGACGCCGCGATCCTGGCGTGCGTCAATGCTCCCGAGGCGGGCAGGCTGGACGAAGCGCTCCATCTGCTGCGTGAAATGGCGCAGGCGGGCTTCGAGGCGGCCATCGGCACCTTCAACGCCTTGCTCGCCGCCTGCGACCGCGCGTCCAGGCCCGACGATGCGCTGCGGTTGCTGGGGGAGATGGAACAGGCGGGGCACCCACCCGGCGCCGCGGCCTACGACGCCGCCATCTCGGCCTGCATCCGCAGCGAAGCGCACGCCGATCGGGCGTTGTCCCTTCTGCACGAAGCGCAAGGCGCGAACGTCTACAAAAGCGGCCTGGGGCTGTCGGAACCGCAGGACAGCCTCAGCATCCTCGCCAAGGACATCCACCAGTTCGATCCGCGCGACCCGAACCATCCCATCGACTACCGCAGGACGGTTCCTCCCGGCGTGGCGACCGCCCTGTTCGAATCGCACTCGCGCAGCCGCAAGATCACGCACAAGACGATTTTCATCCTGGGCGAACATGAGGACGACAAGCCGTCCCGGGACGCCGTCCGCGCCTGCATGGAAGCCCGTGAATGGACGCCGCGGGAGGTGGTCGGGCCCGACGGCGTTCCGGATCCGGGCAGGGCGATCGCCCTGGAAGCGCTGGTGCCGCAAGGCGGGACCGCCACGCCGGCGCACCGCCCGCCCGACGCCATGGTCACCGACTCTTTCTGGACAGGAGATTGGCGCCACAAGATTCCGCAAGGCACCAACGCTTTCTCCAATCCGACGATCATCCGATTGTTCGTGGAGACCCAGCAGGGCGTCATCCAAGCGGACGGCGAAAAGAAAAACGCCCGCGACGTTTTACGGCTCACCACCTTCAACCTGCGCAAACCCGAGTCTTCATGGATGCATGCGCTGAATGCGTTGGAGAACCTGAACCGCTGCGCCATTCGTTATCCGGAAGTCGCTCCGGATTTCGACATCTACAAAAGCGTCGTCTTCTCGCTCAGCAAAGGCCGCAAGGCGGAGGCGGCGATGAAGGTGCTGCGCGAGATGAAGGAAGAGCGTGGCCTGAAGCCCGCTCGGGACATGTTCGAACGGGTGCTGTTCGTCGACGCCGGCGCGGGGAGGGTCGAGAACACGCTGGACATGGTCGGCAGGATGAAGGCGCTCGGGTTCGAGCCCGACGCCGGAACCTGGGAACGCTTGATCACCGTGCGACTCCAGGCCGGCAAGCTCGACGACGCGCTCAGGCTCGTGCACCTGATGGGCGGACTGGGTTTCGCGCCCGCCCAACGGGTCTACGACACCCTGCTCGAGAAATGCCGAGGGGCCGGCGACCTCGACCGGGCGGCCGACGCGGTCGATGCGATGAGCGGGCACGGTCTCGCCCCGAGCGGACCGCTGTTCAACCGGCTGATCATCGCCTGCGACGGCTTCAGCAAGCCGGAGGCGGCGCTGCGCCTGGTGCGGCAGATGGGGGACGCGGGCTTGCAACCCTCGTTCACCGCGCTCAACGCCGCGATCTCGGTGTGCATCCGCAGCGGCGGGCACGTCGACCAGGTTCCTCATCTGTTGGAGCGCGGCATCGGATCCGTGTTCCAGGAGGAACTCGGTTTCTTCAAGCATCCCGATCGCGACGACAGCATTCTTTCCATGACGATCGACGATGTCTACGTCGGCTCGCACAGCCCGCGCGGCCGCGCGCACACGGTCGAGCCCAACATCGCCAAGGCGCTGTACGACTATCACTGGGGCATGGGTCATCTGACGTCCCTGACGACGTTCAAATTCGGCGACGATCACCAGCGCCTCAGCAATCTCGTCAGGAATCGGGAAGCGTTCCAAAAGGCCCGGGGCGGCGGGGGCTGACGGTCCGCGGCGGCGGCCCCCTCCGAGGCCGCGGCGCGCCCGAAGGAACGGCGATTGCCCGACGGCGGCATCGAAAGTTTCCGGAGATCGATGATGAACCGCCATCCCACCGCCGCGCCGTCCCCCGGCGCCGACCCGCAAGCCGACGGCCGCGACGGCCGCGTCGTCGGCGACGGCGACGACAACGTGCTCGAATCGATCGGCAAGGCCATCGTCGCGCCCATGGAAGGCGCCGACGAGGATGCCGAGCCGGTGGACGGCGAGCATGGTCGCGCCTACGTCGACCTGACCCGCAGCCGCCCGCAGGGCCAGGACCCCGCCGGGGCGCCGACCGCGCCGAAGCCGAAAGGCAAGGCGCTCTGATCGGGCCGGAGGTCGGCGCCGCATCGGCGCAAACACGCCTTCTCGCCTGACGCCCTTTTGGGGCAGCATCCATGCGTTCAAGGCGGCGGCTCCAGGCGGACGGTTCCTCGTCGGCGGGCCGCCCATGGGATCCACGGATGACGACCGACCCCCTCGCGCCCGGCCCGCCGCGCGAATTCGCCGACCTGCCCGGCCCGCGCGGGTGGCCGTTCGTCGGCAACCTGCTGCAGATCGACGTGCCGCGCATGCACCAGCAGCTGGAACGCTGGGGCGACGAGTTCGGCCCGGTGTTCCGGCTGAAGCTAGGCCGGCGGCCGGCCATCGTGATCAGCGACCACACGCTCATCGCGACCGCGTTGCGCGACAGGCCGGACGGCTTCCGGCGCACCTCGCGGCTCGAAGAGATCGGCGGCGAGATCGGCTTGCTCGGCGGCTTGTTCACGTCCAACGGCGACGCCTGGAAGCGCCAGCGCCGCATGGTGATGGCGGGGTTCGACCCGGCCCACGTCAGGCGCTATTTCCCGGCGCTGCAGCGCGTCGCGCAGCGGTTGGCCGGACGCTGGCGGCGCGCCGCGGCCGGTCACGCCGAGATCGACCTGCAATCCGACCTGATGCGCTTCACGGTCGACACGATCGCCGGGCTGGCGTTCGGCACGGAGGTCAACACGCTGGAGTCCGACGAGGACGTGATCCAGACGCACCTGAACCGGATCTTCCCGATGCTGTTCAAGCGCCTGTTCTCTCCCCTGCCCGCGTGGCGGTGGTTTCCGTCGGCCGACGACCGGGCCCTGACGCGCAGCGTCGCCGAGGTCAACGCGGCGGTGGAAGGTTTCATCGCGCAGGCCCGTGCCCGCCTGGAGGCCGATCCGGCGCGGCGCGCGGACCCGCACAACCTGCTGGAGGCGATGATCGTCGCCGCCGAAGCGCCCGGCAGCGGCATCGACGACCGGCAAGTGGCCGGCAACGTGCTCACGATGCTGCTGGCCGGCGAGGACACCACCGCCAACACGATCGCCTGGTTGATCCATTTGCTGTGGCGCCACCCGACCGCGCTGGCGCGCGCGGCCGCGCAAGTGCGCCAGGTCTGCGGCGCGGCGGCGGATCCGACGCTGGAGCAGATCGGCCGGCTCGATTACGTGGAAGCCTGCGCCAACGAGGCGATGCGCCTGAAGCCGGTGGCGCCCCAGAACGCGATGCAGGCGCTGCGCGACACGACGCTGGGCGACGTGCGGATCCGCTGCGGGACGGTGCTGATCTCGCTGATGCGGCGCGATGCGACCAGCGACCGCCACCTCCCGAACGCCGCCGCCTTCGAACCCGAGCGCTGGCTGGGCGCGGACGGCGCCGCGGCCCCGGGCGCCGCCAAGCGCGTGTCGATGCCCTTCGGCGCCGGGCCGCGCATCTGCCCGGGACGCTATCTCGCGCTGCTCGAGATCAAAATGGCGATGGCCGTGCTGCTGAGCCATTTCGAGATCGAATCGGTGCACACCGTCGACGGGGGGGAGCCGC
>JBEVLR010000273.1:0-9121 GCA_040509075.1 Burkholderiaceae bacterium
CAGGCGCGCGCGCAGGCCGCGAACGCGCCCAGCACCTCGGGTTCATACCCCGTCGGGCATCTCGACTCCGCGCGCATCAGGCGCAGGTAGACGAAATCGGCGGTCAGGTTGGCGAACGACGGGTGGTCGGGCGAATCGGTGACGACCACCGCCGCCCGGTGCTTGCGGGCCAGCTCCAGGAAGCCGGGCACCATGAAGCTGCCGTGGCGAACGTCGAGCGCGTGGCGCAGCGGACGCCCTTCGAACTCGGACGGCAGCAACTCCAGGAACGCCGCGAAATCTTCGGGGTCGAACTTCTTCGTCGGCGCGAACTGCCACAGCACCGGGCCCAGCTTGCGGCCGAGCCGCGCCAGGCCGCTGTCGAGGAAACGGGAGACTGACTCGCCCGCTTCCGCCAGCACGCGGCGATTGGTCGCGAAACGGCTGGCCTTCAGCGCGAAGACGAAGTCGTCGGGCGTCTCGTCGTGCCAGCGTTCGAATGCCGACGGCTTCATCGTGCCGTAGTAGGTGCCGTTGACCTCGATGGCCGTCATCCGCCGGCTCGCGTACTCCAGCTCCCGCCGCGCGGGCAGGCCGCGCGGATAGAAGGTGTCGCGCCAAGGCCCGTAGGTCCAACCGCCGATGCCGATCCGGATCCGTCCCATCGTGTGCCTCCCGCATCGCCCGCCGCGCCGTAGAAGGCGCCCTTTTTATCAGGATGCGCCGCGCGGCTGCGCCAGCAGGTCGAACAAGGTGCGCGCGATCACCTTGGTGGCGCCCCGGAGGTCTTCCAGATCCAGGTGCTCGTCCGCCCGCTTGGCGTTCGACTCGGCCACGGTGCGCGGGCCCGCGCCGTAGATCACGGCCGGGATGCCGCGCTCGCTGAACCACCGCGCGTCGGTGTACAGCGGCGTGCCGCGCACCGGGATGCGTTCGCCGAACACGGCCGCGCCGTGCCGCGTCAGCGGCTCGACCAGCGCGGCGTTGCCGGCCAGCGGCTGGAGCGGACGGGCCAGCAGCAACCGGCGCAGCTCGACGCGCACGCCCGGCGCCGCCGCCGCCGCACCGGCGATCAGCGCCCGGATCTCCTCCTCGACCGCCGCCGGATCCTCCTCGGGGATCATCCGGCGATCGAGCTTGAGCACGACGGTGCCGGGTACGACATTGGTGTTCGTACCGCCCTCGATGCGGCCGACGTTGATGTAGGGATGGGCGATCCCCTCGACGCGCGACCGCACCTGCCGGTAGCCGGCGTTGCGTCCGTACAGCGCATTGAGCACCGCGACCGCGCCTTGCAGCGCGTCGACCGCGGTGTCGGGCACGGCGGCGTGGCCCGCGCGGCCGTGCACCGTCACCTCCATCTGCAGGCAACCGCTGTGCGCGGTGACCACCTGGTAGCTGAAGCCGGCGGCGATCAGCAGGCCGCAGCGCGCGAGCCCGCGCTCGAGCAGCCAGCCCGGGCCCAGGGCGCCGCCGAACTCTTCGTCGTAGGTGAAGTAGAGCTCGACGCCGCCCTGCAGGCGGCCGCGCATCGTCTCGATCGCGCGCGTGGCGAACGCGAACGTCGCGAAATCGCTCTTGCTGACCGCTGCCGCGCGCCCGAACAGCCGGCCGCCGACGATCGCGCCGCCGTACGGATCGTGCGTCCAGCCGGCCCCCGGGGGCACGACGTCGCCATGCGCGTTCAGGCCGACCACCGTGCCGCCGGCGCCGTATGCGCGGCGGACGACGAGATTGGTCAAGGACTCCAGGCCGGCGTCCCGCACGCGGTCGGCCGGCACCTCATGCGCTTCGGCGTCGAGCCCGAAGCCGGACAGCAACGCCGCCGTGCACCGCGCATGCGCGGCATTGCGGCCCGGCGGCGTGTCGGTCGGCACGCGCACGAGCGCCTGCAGGAAACGAACCTCGTCGTCGAAATTCGCGTCGACCCAGTCGTCGAGTCGGTGGTAGGCGGCGGCGTCCGGCATCGTCAGGTCCATGGTTGGGTGCGCGGCCGTTCGATTGCGGGGAACCGGGACGGCCGCAACGGCCGGCGGCGCCGATCGTCTCGCGCGGATTGTGGCCGGACTCCGGCCCGCCCGGCCCCCCGCCGGCGGCGCGGCGATCGCGACGCGGCGCGAAAAGGCCCGCGCCGGCAGGAGGCGGGCGGCCCGCATACACTGCGCCCCCGCCGTCGAAACGCCGGTCGGATCGACAAATGGGCGGGAAACACCCCCCGTTCCGGCAGACCGCCTCCGCCGCGCGGCGAGCAAACTGGCGTCCTGTCCTCCCGCCCACCCCATGAACCGCAGATACGCCTATCGCGACTACGAAATCCTGGTGTCTGCCCAACCGGCGGGCGATCGACCCGGATGGAGGCCGGAGATCTGCGTGATCGCCCCCGACGATCGCTGGCAGTTCGTGCCCACGTTGCGATCGGTGGTCGCCAACGACCCCGGCTATTGCCTCGAGATCGGCCGCCTGTGCGGCGAAAGCGCCATCCAGGACCTGCACATGGCGCAGGCCGGGGCCGGCTACACGGGCCTGAGGCACTGAGGCGCCCAAGGGCGGCCGCGCGGGCTCGCGCCCCGGCCGCCGCCGGCGGCACGGCAGGACTCGGCGGACGAACCCGTCGCAGACGCAAGGACGTCCTGTAAGGATTTCGTTCGCCGCGCGACGAAAGGACGTGTGCCCGATCCGATGCGCCCCCATGGCGGCGCGCTCGGCCCGCACGCGAACGCCATTCGCCGTCCGATCCGTCAACAGGAAATTCCATGCAAACCAAATCCGTCCCGGGCAAGGCTCTCCTGCGTCCTTCGCGCCTGCTGCTCGCGCTCGGCCTCGCGCCGTTCTTCCTGGCCGCGTGCGGCGGCGACGCGGACGATCCCCCGGGCCTCGCCGACCACGCCGTCTACACGATGACGAACTCCGGCGCCGGCAACGCCGTGCTCGCGTTCCGCCGCGCCGACGACGGCACCTTGACCTTGCTCGGCTCCTACGCGACCGGCGGCGAAGGGCTCGGAAGCACGGAGATCTCGGGCGTCACGCCGCAGGACGGCGTCGACGTGCTCGCCTCGCAAGGTTCGATCCAGATCACGCCGGACAAGCGCTCCCTCATCGTCGTCAATGCGGGCGACTCCACGGTCTCGAGCTTCCATCTCGATCGCGACGGCATTCCGCGCAGGGTCAGCGTCGTGCCCTCCGGCGGCCTGCAGCCGAACGCCGTCGCGGCGGGGAATTCGCTGGTCTACGTCTCGAACGTGGGCGCCGCGGGCAACTCGTTCGCCTCCAACGTCAGCGGTTTCAGATTGGCGGGCGACGGCACGCTGACGCCGATCGCCGGATCGACCCGCGCGCTCAGCGCGCCCAACGCGCAGCCGACCCGCGCGGCGTTCAATCCCGCCGGCAACCTGCTCGCCGTCGACGAACTGACGACGAACCGCATCAGCGTCTTCCCCGTCGCCGCGGACGGCACGCTCGGCAGCGCGGTCGCCAACGCCTCCAGCGGCAACGGCCCGTTCGGATCGTCCTTCCTCAGCGGCGGGCAGCTGCTCGTCGCCGACGTGATGTCCGGGGCGGCCACTTCCTACAGCCTCGCGGCGACCGGCGTCCTCACGCCGATCAGCAGCACCGTCACGAACGGGCAGGCGGCCGTCTGCTGGACGATCGTCTCGGCCGACGAGAAGACGCTGTTGACCACCAACAGCGCCAGCGGCACCATTTCCTCTTACGACATCGGCACCGGAGCCACGCTGACGCTGCGCAGCGCCGTCGCGAGCACGCTCGAAGGTTCGGGATCGGGCGTGATCGACGGCGGCGCCAGCGAGACGGGAAATTTCATCTACGCGCTCGACGGCGCCATCGGCGCGATCACCGTGCTGCACCTCGAAGCGAACGGCAGCCTCACGAAAGTGCAGACCGTCTCCGGCAACGGATTGCCGATGCTCGGGGCCGAGGGGCTGGTCGCGCGTTGAGGGAGCGGGGTCGCCGAAGCGGCGGCCCGGCCGCCTCGGATTCCCCCGGGCGACGCCGGCCGCCCGGCCGGACCGTGGCAGACTGCCGGCCGACGCATCGCGCCGGAGACAACGCCCCGTGGACACCCCTGAAGACGCAGGACTTCGGATCGCCGAGCACGAGCGGGAGCCCGCCGCGCCCCTGCGGCAGGCCTGCAACTTGTGCGGCGGCGACGCGTTCGGCCCGGGCCCGGGCGGGCGCCTCGCCGCCAACGGGTCGGCGCCGCATTGCGAGCGCTGCGGGTCGCTGGAGCGGCACCGCGTCGCCAGCCGGGCGCTGCAGGGCCTGCCGAAGGATTTCCTGGACTGGCGCCGCGCCTTGCTGGTCAAGCCGGAGCGCGAAGACGACCCGACGCCCTTCCGGCGCTGCGACCTGGCGTTGGCCGACGGATCGGGCGACCTGCTGCGCGACCTGGCCGCCCGCGAGGACGGCCTGTACGACTTCATCGGCCTCGTGCACGTGCTGGAATACCTCGACAACGACCGGTTCGGCTTCGAGCAGCTCATCCGCCTGCTGTCGCCCCGGGGCCTGCTGCAGGTCTGCTTCGTCGACCCGCAGGCGCGCCCGTGGACCTCGATCGCGACCGGCCCGGCCGGCACGGCGCGCCGCCGGTACGGCCGCGACGTGTCCACCCATTTCCGCTGCCTGGGCCTGCGCGTGCACATGACCGTCGCCGAAGTCGCCGACCCCGGCACGGGCGTGGTGCTGCCTGTGCATTTCTTCTACCGGAATCCGCGGCACCAGGCCGCGCTGGAAAGCCTGGCCGCGACGCGACCGGAAGCGGGAAGCGGGCCGACGATCCTCGACGCCGAACAGGTCGAGACCCGCAAGCAATACATCCTCCAGCGCGCGAAAGGCCTGGACGCGGCCCTGCTGCCGCTGGGCGACCCGGCAGGCAAGGACGTGCTGGTGTTCGGCTGCGGACTGGGCAACGAAATGCTGTGGTGCGCGCGGCATCGGGCCCGCTCCGCGCTGGGGATCGACCTCGGCAGCGTCAAGCACGAACCGCTCGCGGCGCTCATGGCCGAGGAGGGGCACGCGGATTTCGACTACGCCATGCACGAGTGCAACGTGCACGACCTGGCGCTCGATCATCCGGGCCGCTACGACCTGATCGTCTCGAACGGCGTGTTCGAGCACGTGACCGACCTCAAGGGCGTGCTCAACGCCTTGCGGCCCTTGCTGCGCCCGGGCGGACGCATCGCCATCTACGCCGAAGGGCTGTGGTTCTCGTCCACGGGCGGCCACCTCGGGCGGTTCAACTGGGAACACCTGTGGATGGCGCCCCGGGCCATCAAGGAGCGGTTCCCCGAGCGCTGGAACGCCTTCAGGTCCAACCTGAACCGCATGACGGCGGCCGATTTCCTGCAGGCCGTGCGCGACGTCGGGGCGGTGGTGCTGCAATTCAGCGTGCGCAGCGATCCCCACCTGCCCAAGCTGGCGCCCCTGATGCCGCAGATCGTCGCGCGCCAGCAGGTGTCGCCGACCGACATGTCGATCACCTCGATCAGTTGCGAGCTCTGCTTCCTGGAACACTTGTAGGCGCGGCATCCCCCGGCCCGCCGCACCGGCAGCGGCCCGGGGCCACGGTCGGGCACCGCGCCGCCCGGCGACCCGGCCTTCGGCGGGCGCGCCCGCCGGAAAGCCGGCCCGCGGAGCGCGCCTGCCGAGCGATTAATCCACTGGTTATCCAATTCGGCGCCGATGTCGATTGGGGCGAACACGTGTGCCAATCGGACAACGGCTTCAACCATCGGACAGTCGCGGGCAATCGTCGCGGGCCCGAAACGATGCCTAGAATCGATCGGTGAAGAACTGTTGCGGGGCGCCCGCGGCAGCTCGACCATGGCGCGAGATCGGTTCCAGCGAACGGTCCCGCACGACGCGGCCCCGGCGACCGGGCCGAGTTCACGAGGATCGAGATGTCAACCCAGATCGAATGGTCCTTGCGTCGCCGGGCGGGCCTGTCGGGCGCGCTGTGCGCGCTCCTCGCGCTCGGCGCCTGCGCGAACCTCAAGCCCGAACCGCTGTCCGCGTCGGACATCCGCGCCGTCGCCGCCGCCGACCGCGGGCGCGCCGGGCGCGACGTCGAGGCGCTCCGCGGCCCGCTGACGCTGGAGGAAGCCGTCGCGCGGGCCTTGAAGTACAACCTCGGCGCGCGCGCCAAGCAGATGGAAGAAGCCGTGGCACGGGGCCAGCTCGACGCCGGGCGCTACGACCTGCTGCCCAAGCTGATCGCCTCGGCCGGCTACACCGACCGCAACAAGGACCTGATCACCCGCAGCACCGATTCCGTCACGGGTCAGCCGTCGCTCGCCCACCCCTACATCAACAGCGACAAGTCGGCCTTCACCACCGACGTCGGCTTCACCTGGAGCCTGCTCGACTTCGGCCAGAGCTACTACGCGGCGCGGCAGGGCGCCGACCGCGCGCTCATCGCCGGCGAGCGCCGCCGCCGCGCGACGCACGCGCTGATCCAGGACGTGCGCACCGCGTTCTGGCGCACCGCCGTCGCGCAGAAGCTGCACCGCGGCGTGGCGGCGGCCATCGCCGGGGCGGAGGACGCGCTCGCCGAGTCGCGCAAGGTCGAGTCGGAACGGCTGCGCAACCCGGTCGACGCGCTGCGCTACCAGCGCCAGTTGCTGGAGAACATGCGCCTGCTCGAGGCCATCGAGCAGGAGCTCGCGGGCGCGCAGATCGAGCTCGCCGCGCTGATCGACCTGCCGCCCGGCGCCGAGTTCACGGTCGCGGAGCCGGCGTCGCCGGCGGCCGCGCGCTGGCAGGACGTGCCGGTCGAGCGCCTGGAAGAGCAGGCCATCGCCAACAACGCCGAGCTGCGCGAGACCTTCTACAACGCCCGCATCGCCAACCTGGAAACGCGGCGCGCGCTGCTGAAGCTGTTTCCGGGCGTGTCGTTCAACTACGGCGTCGACAGCAGCGACGACAGCTACCTGATCTACAAGCACTGGACGCAGGCCGGCGCGCAGCTGTCCTTCAACCTGCTGGGCCTGCTGTCCGCGCCGGCGCAGATGCGCCTGGCCGACGCCGGGGTCGCGTTGGCCGACCAGCAGCGCATGGTCACGCAGATGGTCCTGCTCGCGCAGGTGCACCTGGCGCGGCTGCAATACCGGTTCGCGCAGCGGCAGTTCGAACGCGCCGACACCATCTGGCAGGTCGACCGCCAGCTCGCCGAGCATTCCAGCCTGCGCGAACAGGCGCAGACGCAGACCAAGCTCGACCGCGTCGGCGCCCAGACCGCCGCCATCCTGAGCGAGCTGCGCCGCTACCAGGCGTTGGCGCTGGTGCAGTCGGCCGCCGGCAAGCTCCAGGCCACGCTCGGCCTGGAGCCGGTCGTGCAGGCCGACCGCGACGCGTCGCTGGCCGACATCACGCAGGCGGTGGCCGCGTCGCTGAAGCAATGGGATCAGGCCCGCCTGCCGGACGCGCAGGCCACCGGAGAAACTCATTGATCCGTGCGCCGGCCCTCGCGGATCTCGAGCCTTTCGGAGCTCTTGGAAAATGCCTGCGCGCGGCCGGGCTGTCGATGGGAGTGGCGATGGCCTGCGCGCCATCGGCTTGGAGCGCGCCGGGCGCGGGCTCCGCCGAAGGCAGCGCGCTCGACCGGCGCGAGATCCGCGCCCAGCTCACGCCCCGCCGCTACACGACGCTGGCCGCCGAGATCGGCGCCAAGGTCAGCCGCATCCCGGTGGCCGAGGGTGCGCGCTTCCGGGCGGGCGAAACGCTGGTGTCCCTCGACTGCGCGCTGCAGCAGGCGCAGCTCAACAAAGCCCGCGCCGCGCTCGAGGCGGCCGACAAGACCGGGGCCGCCAACCGGCGCCTGAACGAACTGGGTTCGGTGGGGAAAGTCGAGCTCGAGGTCTCCGAATCCGAGATCGCCAAGGCGCGCGCGGACGTCTCGGTCTTCGGCTCGATGCTGTCGAAATGCACCGTGACCGCGCCCTACGGCGGCCGCGTGGCCGAGCAGAAAGTGCGCGAGCAGCAATACGTCCAGCCCGGACAGCCGCTGCTCGAGATCCTGGACGATTCCGCGCTCGAGCTGGAGTTCATCGTCCCGAGCAAATGGCTGGCGTGGATCAAGCCCAACCAGGGCTTCCAGGTCGCCATCGACGAGACCGGCAAGGCCTATCCCGCCAAGGTGCAGCGCATCGGCGCGCGGGTGGATCCGGTCAGCCAGTCGATCAAGTTGTCGGCGGTCATCGACGGCAAGTTCGCCGAGTTGATGGCCGGCATGAGCGGGAAGGTGCTGATGGCGCCGCCCGGAATGTGAGTCCGGATCATTCCAAGCGAAAAGGGAGTTCTCGATGAAAAGAAATCGATCGACGCGGCGCATGCTGCTGTGCGGCGCGGCCGCGTCCGGCCTGACGGCCCTGTCCGGCGGCAGCGCCTGGGCGTGCTCGGGCGGCGGCGACGAAATCATGGGCTCGGTCTGCCTGATGGCGCTGAACCGCGGCGGCGGCGCCTATCAAGTCCGGGGCTACCAGATCGCCGACGGCACCTTGCTGCCGATTTCGCAGTACACCGCGCTGTTCGCGCTGCTCGGCACCGTCTACGGCGGCGACGGCCGCGCCACCTTCGGCGTCCCCGACCTGCGCGGCCGCACGGTCATCGGCGCCGGCCAGCTCACCGGCGCCAGCACCAACCCCAACTACACCATCGGCCAGAAAGGCGGCAGCGAGCAGGTCGTCCTGAACCCGGGCCAGCTCCCGATGCACGCCCACACGCTGGCGGGAACCGGCACGGTCAGCCTGGCCAACGTCACCGGCAGCGTCGACCTCTCCCAAGCCACCGGCGGCGCGACGCTGGACAACATCCCGTTCAGCGCCGCGTCCACCAACCTGGCGCTCAAGGCCAGCAGCGGCGGCGGCAACGCCACCTCGCCCGCCGGCTCGGCGCTGGCCGAGGTGGCCGCCCCGCCCGCCCACATCTACAACGCCTCCACGCCCAACGTGGCGATGATCGCCGGCAGCATCTCCGGCACGGCCGACGGCAGGCTCGCCGGCACCGCGCCCGTCAAGATGACCGGCGTGGCCCCGGTCTCTTTGACCGGCGGCACCGCCCAACTGGGCGGCGGCACCGGCGTCACCGGCGGCAACGCGCCAGTGCAGGTCATGCCGCCCTACCTGGCGAT